>SKUL01000254.1 GCA_007129985.1 Flavobacteriales bacterium | reverse complement strand
GGCCAGTTGCCGTTTTGCCCCTCGGCGTAAAACATGTTAATCTCGTAGCGCTTGCCAATCACCTGGCGGTTTTTATCCAACTCACCCTTGAGGCTGGCAAAGTAGAGGTTGCCTTTTTCATCCAGCAGCGGACTGTATTCCGCGTCGTAAGAATTTACCGGCTCGGGGAGGTGGTCGAAATTTACATTGACGCGCTGTTCGGCAAATACCACCGCTGAATCACAGGCGGCCATTTCCTGCTGAGCCTTCAGGTAGAAATAGCCGTTCCGGTCGTTGCGGTGCATGTTAGACACTGTCTTCCACATTTTTTTGGATTCTTTGTACTTGCCGTTATGCTTGAGCATGGTAGCTAGCCAGAAAGGACCGTCGGGGTAGAGTTTGCCGCGGTCTTTGCGATAAATCTGCTGGTAGTAATGTTCAGCGCGTTTGTAGTCGTTGTATCCGCGGAGTGCCTCGGCGTACTTCCACAGCAACTTACTTTGAGAGCTGTCAATATCCAGTGCTTTTCGGTAGTAGCGGGCCGCTCCGTAATGGTCGTTGATGTCAGAGGCCATATCGCCCCATTTCTCAAAGTCTTTCTGACTTTGTGCAAATCCGCCCAGCGTTGTGAGCAAACAGAGGCCGATGGTTACAAGTAGTTTCACAGAAAGTCGGGGCAGGATTTGTGGATAACGCGGCGCAATTTCTGCTGACGAAAAATGTAAATGGCCGAAATCTCAAAACCTCCGCGGTAGTTACTAGCCACGTTCAGTTGTGAGAAATTGATGTCGTAGCTTACACCCACCTGCCAATTGTCGTATTCAAGTCCGGCCGTCAGAAAACCGGCATCGCGGGTACGTCCGTGCCAGCCCAGAAAAACAGCTCGGTACACCCCGGGGTAATCTTTCAGAATGTAGCGTCCCATCACGCCCAGCGTAAACTGGCGGTGCGGCCCTTGGTGCATGTAGAGGATAGACGGCAGTACATCTATTTTGTCGCTCACTTCCCACTCGGCCGAGGCGTGGGCCGTCCAGCGCATGTCGAGTTTGATTTCGGGGTCGTTGTAGAAACTTTGCCGCGGCCTGCTGATGTTGTGCAAAGCCACCCCCGCCGAAATCATTTTTCGGTGAGCCACCTTCCAGAAATACGACGCACCGAGGTTGAGGTTGAGATAGGTTCGCGCCTCGCGGGCAAAGGCCTCTCCGGTGGCCGAATTGGGATTGAAAATACCGTTGCTGTACTGCTGGTCGAAGTAGAGGTCTTCGTAGTTGATTCTTCGGTGGGTAAGTCCCGTTTGCACGCCAAAAGCAATACTGTGCAGCGAGTCGCGGCTTAAAGGCAAAAGGTAACTTGCGGCCAGGTTCAGTTGAAAGGTGCTAAGCTGCGAGTCACCGGCTTTATCCGAATACATGGACAATCCGGCACCGAGGTTTTTGATGTCGAGCGGTTGCCTTGCATCTACCGACCCTCCCGTGGTTTGGTAGGGTTGCGTAACGGAGCGCCACTGTGTGCGGTGATTAGCCACAAAACGGTAATCGCCGTCAAATTGACCCGCCATGGCCGGATTGAGGGTCATCGGCGAAAAATTAAACTGCGAAAAATGAATGTCCTGGGCGCGCAATTGCCATCCAACAAAAAGCAGCGATATCAGCACAAGCGTTTTTCTCATCTATCGGATTACCGTTACGTTGCCTTTGTCGAAGAAACTCTGTCCGTCGCCGCAGTCCACCTCAAGGTGGTACACAAATACAGCCGGGTCCACATCCTTTCCACGGAAGGTTCCGTCCCAGCCAATGCTCTGGTCGCGGGTTTCAAAAACCAACTCACCCCAGCGGTTATAGATGGCGAGGTGCATGTTTACAATATTGTCGCCGCGCAGAAAAAGCACGTCGTTATTACCGTCTCCGTTTGGCGTAAAGGCGTTGGGGAGGTAGATGTTGGGCATTCCGCAAATAAAATCATACACCTGAATGGTTACGGAAGCGCTGCTGCGGCATTCACCCCATGGGCCCGAGTCAATGATGGTTACGGTATAGGTGGTGGTTTCTTCCGGGCTGGCAATGGTGCTGGCGGCGAAAGGATTTTCCAAACCGTCCTGAGGGCTCCACACATAGCTGAAATTCTCGTTGAAGGGTATGGCCGAAATCTCGCTCGTTCCTCCCCCGGGAATTACATTCGGGTTTGCAATGGCTGCGGCGCCGTCGGCTAGCAGGTCAGAAACAAAAACCACAGTGCTCTGGGTAAAAACACATCCGTCTTCTGTAGTGATGAGTGCTTCATACACAGTGGTTTCATTGGGACTTACGGTAATGGTGGAGCTGCTGTGTCCCGAGATAATCTCTTCTTGCGGCGACCATTCAAAGCTCAGTTCAACGTCAGGCAAAAGGTTGATGGCTTCTATCTCGAGTGTATCACCGGAGCAAATCAAAAACTCCGGGGGGAGGTCTGCGCTTCCGCTAACTACAAACACCGTAACCTCTCCGGTGCGCACGCAGTTACCGTTTACAGCCTGTACGTAATAGGTGGTGGTAGATTCGGGCGAAACATTCAGCAGATTTTCGCCATCGGGGTTTAAAGGGTCAGAGAAATCAGGGTTGAGCGACCACGTGATGGACTCAGCCTCAGGAGAAAAAGCCGCGATGGTCGCTACCTGGTCTTCGTTGCAAATCGTAGTGTCCTGCGACAAGGTGAGATTGAGTGCGTCGGCTTCAACCAGCACAGAATCTGTAAGAAGGCAGTTGTTTTCAGTAAGCACGGATACACTCACGTAGTAGCTGCCACCAGCGATAAAGGAAGCATTTTCTTCACCGTCAGGGCCGACCAGTCCTTCCGTGGGTAACCAGCTTATTTCATCAAAACCAATGGCGGGCGTGAGGTTGTTCACACTCAGATTCAAAGTGTCGCCGTCACATCCCACATCTGAAATCAATTCCAGTGCGATTTCAGGGGCAGGGGTAACCGTAATGCTTTCGGTGGTTTCGCAAAAGCCGTTGCCGACCTGTATGTAGTATGTTGTGGTTTGGTCGGGAGTAACGGTGATGGTACTGTCGAGCGGACCGGTGTTCAGTTGGTCGCTAAAGTCGGGGTTGGTGCTCCAGTGAAATTCTGTGGCAGTACCCGATGCATTGGCGGTAAGCACGATGGGCTCCGGCTCGCAGAGGTTGAGGTCTTCAAATGGCTCGAGAAGCAGGGTGGGGAAAATCTGGATGGTTTGCGTAACGCTGTCGGCCTGATTGCAGGTTTCGGGGTTGAAAGCCACGAGTTTTACTTCGTAGGTTCCCGGCTCCATGAGGCCGAGGTCGGGATTGGTGCCCGTTGCAACCTCTTCTCCATTTACGAACCAGGTAAGGGTGGTAGCACCTGTACTTTGGTTGGAGATGTTGGGCGTGTCGGGAAGGCAAACATCTGTTGCCGAAAACTGGGCAATGGTAATGGGCAGGGCAAAGTCGAATTTAAAAACCCCGTTGTTGCAATTGTTGCTGTTGTTGGTGGGCGACCACGCGTCGGGAGGGAAAATGGGGAAATCGTTGTTGTTTCCACAGCCCGCACAAACCGACTGGTAAATGCGTCCACTTCGGTCAAAGCGACTGGTTCCGCCATCCACGTGCTCGTTGCTGACGGGACCTCCGAAAAATGAGGCGTAGGTAATGGCCGATGCATCCTCTTCAATGACCATAATGTAGAAGTCACTGCCGTCGGTGGTGCTTTGAAAGGCATCGGGTGTGGTGGGAAGCCCGGTAGTGAATCCGGTATTGGGATTGGAAGAGACATTGGTTTGACCTCCCCAGCCGCTGAGGTAAATCTTGCGGCATACGTCCACGAGAAAAGCTGCCGGTGAAAGGTTGGGATTTGAATTCGTTCCGCTGCCAAACCTTGTACTCCACTCAACGCTGCTGAGGTCGGGTTCAAATTTCGCCACGAGCATTCCACCGTTGTTTACGTTGTAGGCTGCATTTTCAATGAGTGCTCCGGCCGGGCCGCGTGTTTGCCCGTACACATACACGTTGTTGTCGCTGTCGAGCTCCGTAAAATAGAGCTGGTCGTACTGGTTGGTGCCGTAATAAGTGGAGTGCTGCAAATTGCTCAAATCGCTGCTGAGAATAGACACGTAACCATCTGCGGCTCCACCGGCAAAGGAGTTGGAAATAACTCCGGGAGTGGTGGGGAAGTTGGTGGATACCGTTCCTCCGCACACCACAATGTTGTTGTCGCTGTCCACATCCACCGCATAGGTAGCATCGGCCTGCATCCCGCCCAAATAGGTTCCGAAGAGCAGGGTCGAAAGGT
>SKUL01000134.1 GCA_007129985.1 Flavobacteriales bacterium | reverse complement strand
CCTCTTCGGTTTCAAAGCCATCAAACACGCCCATGGGCCATAACCAAGACGAAAACCATGTGTCCATTACGTCTTCATCCTGACGTAAATCACTCAGCTCAAGACCGGGATTGCCGCTTTGCTCACGAGCAATGCGCAGGGCTTCTTCGGCATTTTCGGCTACAATAGGCTCGCCATCATCCAGATACCAGGCGGGAATACGGTGTCCCCACCACAACTGACGACTGATGCACCAATCTTTGATGTTGGTCATCCAGTGGCGATAGGTGTTTACAAATTTGTCGGGATAAAACGAAACCTCACCCTTTTCAACCGCATCAAGCGCGGGTTTGGCCAGCTCTTTCATGCTCACCCACCATTGCTGCGAAAGGCGAGGCTCTATCACCACATCCGTTCGCTCCGAGAAGCCCACTTTGTTGGTGTATTCTTCCACTTTGCCGAGTTGCCCGGCTTTCTCCAAATCGGCTGCAATGAGTTTGCGCACCTCAAAGCGGTCTTGGCCAATGTAAAGTGTGGCCGCTTCGCTCATGGTACCATCGTCGTTCATCACGTCAATCACCTCCAACTTGTGCTTTTCTCCCAAGATGTAGTCGTTGGGGTCGTGGGCGGGTGTAACTTTCAGACAACCTGCACCAAACTCCATATCAACGTATTCGTCTTCAATGATGGGAATGGAACGGTTTACCAAGGGTACAATGGCGCGTTTGCCTTTCAGGTGTTCGTGACGCGGGTCTTTGGGGTTGATGCAGATGGCGGTGTCGCCCAAAATCGTTTCGGGACGCGTTGTGGCAATGGTGAGCCAATCGTCGGTTTCTTCCACGCGGTACTTTACGTGATACAACTTTGACTGCACCTCCTTGTAAATTACCTCTTCGTCGCTGAGGGCGGTAAGTGCTGCGGGATCCCAGTTAATCATCCGCTCGCCGCGGTAAATATAGCCTTTGCGGTACAGGTCAATAAAGGTGTTGACCACGGCAGCATAGTACTTTTCATCGAGAGTGAAACGCGTTCGTTCCCAGTCGCAACTGGCACCCAAATGCTTAAGCTGGTCCAGAATGATTCCGCCGTGTTCGCAAGTCCAATCCCAGGCGTGTTCCAAAAATTCGTCGCGGCTTAAATCCGATTTTTTGATGCCTTTTTCACGCAGCTTGCGCACCACTTTGGCCTCGGTTGCGATGGATGCATGGTCAGTGCCCGGAACCCAACAAGCGTTTTTGCCCATCATGCGCGCCCGTCGCACCAGCACATCCTGAATGGTGTTGTTAAGCATGTGACCCATGTGCAAAACGCCGGTTACGTTGGGTGGAGGAATCAACACAGTATATGGCTCACGCTCATCGGGAACGGAATGAAAATAACCGTTTTCCATCCAGTATTGGTACCACTTACCCTCGCAAGATGACGGGTCGTATGTTTTTGGGATTTCCATGAAAGGCTCTTTTTAAAGAGCGCCAAAATTAGTAAGATTGCAATGGAATTGATGAGTTATTGAGGGTCAGATTTTTGTCCAGAAAACAACTGCAATTCCGGATGTACCAACCCCTACCAAACTTAGTACGATGAAAAAAGCAGGATTACTCTTCGTTCTGATTGCGGCCCAGTACGCAGGATTCAGTCAATCTCAAACACAGCGCGTCCTATTTGTAGGCAACAGCTATACGTATTACAACAACATGCCCCAAATTGTGGCAAATCTGGCACTTTCGCTGGGTGATACACTTATTCACGACAGCAGCACTCCGCCGGGATATTCGTTTGTACAACACGTAAGCAATGCAACCACTCTCCAGAAAATTGGCGCAGGAGGATGGGGCTACGTGGTGCTACAGGAACAGAGTCAAAAGCCCTCCTTTCCCATGGCACAGGTTGAAGCCGAGGTTCTGCCCTATGCCGCCCAGCTCAATAACATGGTGCTTGAAAGTAGTCCTTGCGCACAAACTGTGTTTTACATGACCTGGGGGCGAAAGTTCGGCGATGCTGGCAACTGCCCTGCGTGGCCGCCTGTTTGCACGTATGAGGGAATGGATGACCTGCTCTACGAGCGATACATGCTGATGGCAGAGCTGAACAACGCCATTGTTTCGCCCGTAGGAGCATTGTGGCGCTATATCATCGAAAATCATCCGGGTATTGACCTGTATGACCCCGACGGAAGTCACCCCTCTGAATCAGGCTCATTTGCAGCAGCATGTGCGTTTTATACTGTACTATTCAGGAAAAACCCGGCCACATCATCCTACAATTTCATTCTTCCTCCTGCCATGGCCGAAACCATTCGAAACGCTGCCGAAACGGTGATTTACAACAACCTTGAGCAATGGAGCGTTGGCCTTTTTGATATCACCAGCAGCTTCGAAACAAGCAGTACAACGGTAGATCCTTTGGAGCCAGTTTCCTTCACCAACCTCTCTACCAACGCAAATGCATATCTGTGGGATTTTGGTGACGGTAATTTATCGAATGAAGAAAACCCTGAACATGTGTATGAGACCGCGGGCATGTTCAACGTGCAACTCACAGCCTACAGCGATTGCGACTCTGCTGTGAGTTCCGCACAAATCAACCTGATTATCACAGGCAAGGAGGACATATCATCACAAAATAAAGTTGTTCTCTACCCCAATCCCAGTTCGGGCGATGTGTTCATAACCAATAACGGTCCGGCAATCCGACGGATCCTGCTGATTGATGGTTGGGGGCGCACTTCGGAGATAACCGACAACCTGGTTGATGGGCGGCCCATTTCACTTGCACACCTGAGTTCGGGGGTTTACTTCCTGCGAGTTTATGATATTCACGGGAAGGTGAGCACACACAAAATTATCAGAGCGCGATAATTAGCTTCACCTAACGCAGTCTATCGAGCGAACGCACCAAATCCTCGTCTTTCTTGATGGCTCTGTTGGCCAGAAAAACGAATGCAAAAGCTACCACCGGAAAGTAGGTGCTCACTCCGTAGGAGGGGCGCTCTACTCCTGTAAATGAATCTGCAAGTGAGGTTCCTGCAAAGTACAGCACCACGAAATAAGCAATGATGAGTAAACTTGAGGCACGGGCAAGTAACATCTGCCGTCTGCGATTGCGGTACATAACCACGGCTGAAACCAGCGCAGCAATAATGAGCACATTCCACGCCCAAGGTGGCAACACGAGCCAGGTATTTTGAACAGGCTGGTCGTTGAGGGTTACTCCATACACCGTAATCACAGCAAGGTCATCGGCTGTTTCGATGTAGGAAATTTTAAAAGCAAACATCAAGGCCATGGATAGAATGGCCAGAGCGAGATAGACGGTTTGAATACGCTGAATCATCGGAAGCAGGTTTTGCGACAAAGATAAAAGACCCGTTTTGAGCAGCACCACCACACTCCAAAAACTGTGAATGAAAGGTTGTATATTTCAAATTTGTCGTATCATTGCAGCGATATTCCCTGTTCAGGACGGTTAAAACGCAACCAACTCTCATATCCTTCAGGCGAATTCCACACTTTTCTTCTTAGTCAGATTTCACCACAACACATTTTGATGTACGACATAATTGAACTCAACAGTAAGAAAGTTACTGAATTGCGAGATATAGCAAAAGAGCTAAAAATCGCAAAAACAGAAGGGCTTAAAAAACAGGAGCTGATATACAAAATTCTTGATGAGCAAGCTGTTAATCCACCAGCACAGGAAAAGCCAGCCGAGAGAAAAACAGTTTCGGGTGACGACCGAAATAAACGACCTCAGCGACCTGCAAGAACCCCAAGACCGACCAAAACCCCCGAGCCTGCTGCAGCTAAAGAAGAAAAATCTGAAGCAAAAGCACAGCCTGCAAAAGATGGTGAAACTACTGCACCACGGCGCAGCGAGGACAGTCGGCAAGATCGTCGCAGAGATCATTCCGACCCACGCCAGCAAAGGAACACAAGTGGAGACCAGCGCAATACTCAAGAAAGCAGAGAACCTCGACGTGATCACCAAAGCAGGGATAATCAGGGACGGGATAGCAGGCGCGACCACCGTCAAGACCGTAATCAAGAAAGAAATCAGGATCGTCAGCCCCGCGAAAAACAGCAGCCCGACTACTTTTTTGACAATCCTGTAAAAACCGAAGGTGTAATTGAAATCATGCCCGAAGGCTACGGATTTCTGCGGTCTTCAGATTACAACTACCTCAACTCGCCCGACGATGTGTACATCTCGCAATCGCAAATCAAACTTTTCGGTTTGAAAACGGGTGACACCATCATCGGTGAGGTTCGTGCTCCCCGCGAGGGAGAAAAATATTTCCCCTTAGTAAAGGTGGACGAAATCAATGGGCGCGACCCCGAGTTTGTGCGTGACCGCGTTCCATTCAAGTTTCTCACGCCACTTTTCCCCGATGAAAAATTCAACATAACGGCGCGCTCCGGAAACACGAGCACCCGTGTAATGGATCTCTTCTCGCCCATTGGAAAAGGCCAACGCGGACTGATTGTGGCGCAACCAAAAACAGGTAAAACGATTTTGCTTCAGGATGTTGCAAACGCCATTGCGGCCAATCACCCGGAGGTTTACCTTATCATTCTGCTGATTGACGAGCGCCCGGAAGAAGTTACAGACATGAAGCGCAACGTAAACGCCGAGGTCATTGCCTCTACCTTTGATGAGCCTGCCGACCGACACGTTAAAATTGCCAACCTTGTGCTTGAGAAAGCCAAGCGAATGGTAGAGTGCGGTCACGACGTGGTAATTCTGCTCGACTCTATTACGCGTTTGGCGAGGGCTTACAACACTGTTTCACCTGCGTCGGGTAAAGTACTGACCGGTGGTGTGGACGCCAACGCACTGCAGAAGCCCAAGCGCTTTTTTGGTGCCGCCCGAAAAATTGAAAACGGAGGTTCGCTCTCTATTCTCGCCACAGCCCTGACAGAAACGGGCTCCAAGATGGACGAGGTAATTTTTGAAGAATTCAAGGGAACAGGTAACATGGAGCTTCAGCTCGATCGTAAGATTTCGAACCGACGTGTATACCCGGCCATTGATATCCTGGCCTCAGGTACCCGCCGTGAGGATTTACTTCTCGACAAAGACACCTTGCAGCGTGTGTGGATTTTGCGCAAACACCTTGCGGATATGAATCCGCTGGAGGCTATGGAATTTGTAAAAGACCGACTGGAGCGCACCAAAAGCAACGAAGAATTCCTGATTTCAATGAACGGCTAAGACCGCTTGATTTCAACAATACGAAAAGAGGCTCCGTAAGGGGCCTTTTTTTATCTCCGCGCGAGATTCATGTCGTTCTATCGTCGAACTTCGCTGAGTATTCATGTTTAAAATACCCCCGACGATTGCTCACCGGGGGTATCTGTTTTCATAGAGGGATCAAGCTTTTCATTCTTGTCGCTCTCAACCTTAAAGGTTCAGGAATTCAGTTTAATGCACAATAATCATTCGCTCGGTAGCGAAGCGCTCACCATCCACTACCGCATGTACCATGTACATTCCTGTAGCAAGGTTTCTGTTGAAGTGAATGAGTCGGCTTACACTGTCGCCTACTTGCCCAAATCCTTCATTCTGGATCAACTGTCCGTTGATGTCGTAAATCTGGATCATTACCTCGTGGTTGTCATCGCCAAGGCCTGCAAGCTCAAGACGTACCTCTGTGCCCATGTTGGGGTTGGGGTACAACATAGAGCTGTTTTCTGCCATTGTGCGAAGCGCAGGGGTTTCGTCGGCAGGAGCCTCCGGACCACTGATGGTGAAAGTACATACCGGACCGTAGTCACCGAGGATACCTCCTTGCTGCACACGAACGCGGGCTTCGTAATCGCCGGCGGTGAGCAGAGGACTGATTTGGTTCCAGTTCAGGCTGATACCCGGGTTAGGACGCTGCGCAGTGCTGGTAACTCCAGTTGAGAGGTTTACAAACTCCCACTCGTAGAAGTCGTATGCACATGCGGCCTGCACAAGAATTACTGCGCTGGGCGCGTGTGTTACACCACAGAATTGCGGACGAACAGCCATGTTGTTGGGCGGAAGCGCCAAGGTGATGGGGTGTACAGTGCTGTATCCACTCCACTGACCTCCAACCTGAACTTCAACAGCAACGTTGTAGGTGCTACCAGGAATCAGTCCGGGAACCCATGACAGACGTACGGCAGGATTGGGTGCATTGCGCTGGTACTCGATGGGCGAGCCGGAACCGTCGTCAAACTGCCAGCGGAAATCTTCGCTGTTCTCAACGTTAAAGGCCACCACCAGATCACAAAGTGAGTATGGGTTTCCTTGTGCGTTGGTGGGCGTGTATTGCGGACGTACTTCGGTAGGAGTTACGTTGTTGCTCATAGCCACTGTACAGATAGAAGCACCTGGTGCATTGGGGTTAGGTCCATCTACCTGAAACACGCCCCATGTAGGTCCGAATACAGGGTGATTCACCAGAACACGCACATACACATTGTAGGTTACGCCGTACTCCATACCCAACCACGATGGACGAGTGCTGTAGTTAGGCTCACCACGCTGCCAGATGTTGCTGGTTCCACCACCAATCTCAGAGATTTGCCACTCGTAGTCCAGTATCCAGCCGGTAGTTTGCGGTGAAGCACCGACGATGTCCTCGAGCTGGAAGCCGCTTTGGTTGCAAGCGTAAAGCGGGTTCATGGGGTTGTCTTGCACCTGTGCAACAGGGAAAGATTGAACACCAATAAGAAAGTCGCCTGTAGCGTCAGTGATTAACGAACCATCCTCGTTGCGCACGCGAAGAATGTAGTCTCCGGCCGGTAATTCAAGCGCGAGGGCGGGGAAAGCGGGATCTCCTCCCAAACAGCCAGCGCACGCAGTTGCCTCTTCATTGAGGGCTATGCCGGCGCAAAGTCCATCCCAGGTGTTGTCGCAGCAGAACGGGTCTTGACCACAAACAGCCGTCTCACAAGTAAGGTCAGCGGGAAACCCGGCGTTACCAAAGCCTTGCGCTTGTCCACAATCCGTGGTTGGATCTGCTGCAAAGCATTCTACCAATGATCCGCTGCATCCATCCCAAAGCTCAACAACGGCTCCTTCAAATCCACCAAAAGCATTCAGGTTGATGATATAGTGGTTATGGGTAGCAGCATGAAAGCTGTAGAAAACATCTAATCCGCTCACACCGGTGCATGCAGGCAAGCCGGAACCGGTAGCACCTGTCAAAGTTCCCAGGGTGTTGTTCACGTCAGGCCATTCAACTACATTCAAACTCACAGCGCCTGAGCAATTGTTGTTGAAAAGTGTGTAATTACAGCTTCCGTCATCAAAGGTGGCATCGGGGTCGAAATTGGTTGCTTCCGGGTCGGTGCAACCACAGCTACCCGTAGCACCAACGGTAAAGAACTGACTGCATGTACTGCTCCAGTTGTGCAGTATGTACACATCCACTTCGGTTCCGATGGGGAATGTGCCCAACGTACCGGATGTGCCACCTTGAAACAAGCCTATGGTGGTAGCTTGAGGAGCCAGACACCCCGTACATGCTGAATTGCTGCTGGCCGCAGCCGCACAAGCCGCATCCCATTCAATCACGCAGCAAAAAACATCTACGGCACAAATCGCATCCTGACAGGCAACATCATCGGGGAAGCCCACAAAACTCTGCGGTTGATCGCAGGCAGGAGCTCCAATTTGAACCTGATAAAAAGAAGCATTCCCATTGTCGCCGATGTCAACAGAAAGCTCATAGGTACCTGTTGAACAGTCGATAAAGCTATTGAAGTTGACGGTTGGAGCCACACAATCTATTGGTGTACACTCTTCTACACCACAGAGAAGCAAAGCAGCAGTTACGCAGTCGGCATCCCAGGTAACATCACAACAGAAAGGATCCAATGCGCAGATGGCGTCTTCACAGCCGGGGTACTGCGGACAACCTGCTCCAACAAATGGATCATCACAGCAAATGGACGCGGACCCCGGACAGGAAGTACACACAATGGTAATATCCCTGCAAAGATTTTGCGATCCGCAATTGGGGTCCGTACTTATATGCAAGCGAACAGAGCCGCTGAACGTGGCCGTCCATGAAATGGGTGAATCACCTTCGAGCAGCAGATTATCGGCATTGTCGGTGAGCACAAGCCAATCAGAAGAAGTGCTGGAAGAGAAGTTGTACGTTTGGCCGTCCACGATGTCAAGTATTGTATTATACTCACCGGCAAAAGAGCAGTTGATAATGGTATTAACCTCATTGCTCGACGGCGCAGAAACAAGCTCATACTCCTGTCCGTGAATGCATCCCGTGGGCGACGGACAACTGGTACATTGCACGGTGGTTTCCCTGCAATCCATTTCCGTACTGCAATCACTGGCGGCACTTACGTGCAGGCGTACCGTACCACTGAACGTTGCATTCCATGAGATGGGTGTGGTTCCTTCTACCAGGGTATTATTGGCTGCATCGGTCAGTACGAGCCAGTCAGTTTCTACCGATGATGTAAACTCGTATGTTGAGCCTGCAGCAATATTCTCAATAACACTGTACTCGCCTGCAAAAACACATGTTGTAATCGACACCACGATGTTCACTCCGGAGGCAGACCCTGAACCAAAAGCATCTTCAAACGCGCAAGAAACCAAGGAGCAAGAAGTGCAGGCCACAGTTGTTGTGCGACAAAGCCCCTCCGTGCCGCAGTTGGCATTTGCGCTGATGTGGAGCCGCACCGTGCCACTAAAAGTTGCAGTCCAGCTAATAGGTGTGGTACCCTCTGACAACAGATTATTTGCTTCGTCAGTCAACAACAGCCAATCAGTGCCGACAGACGAAGTGAATTCATAAGTTTGACCGGCAACTAGATCATTGACAGTATTGTAATTACCAGCAAACACACATGAACTTATGCTCACCGGGATGGAATTGCTTGGTGCAGATGCATCTCCAATACCTATTGAGTGTACACAGCTTGCAAAATTAAGGCAAGTCGTACACTGAATGGTAATCTCACGGCAATCTGTATCAACTCCACATTCGGCATCTGTGCTTAAATGCAGCCGTACTGTTCCGTTGAAAGTTGCCGTCCAGGTGATCGGTGTTGTGCCCTCTGCAAGTACATTGTTAGCATCATCAGTCAAAACGAACCAATCGGTGGCAATTGATGAGGAGAAAATGTATGTCTTGTCAAGAGTTACATCAAGTACGGTGATGTACTGCTCGGGAAACACACAGTCAGGAATAGAAAAAGGTATTGTATCGGCAGGCGCGAAAACAGATTCCTGTTCATTTGGATGTAAACAAGGCGGGCTACCACATGATGTACAGGTAACAGTGGGTTGCCGACATCCGCCCCCGGTGTTGCAATCAGAATCTTCGCTGATGTGCAGGTGCACGGTGCCATTGAAAGTTGCGATCCAGTTAATTGGTGTGGTTCCTTCTACAAGTACATTGTCCGCATCATCCGTAAGCACCAGCCAGTCGGTGGCGGTGGATGAGGCAAATTCGTAGGTTTCACCCGAAACTACGCTATTTATTTCAATGTATCCACCTGCCAAGGCGCATGTGGCAGCTACAGCTGGAACATTATTGCCAGGTGCTGTGGCAAAACCATATACTAATGAATGTATACATGGTGTGGCCGGTGACTCAGCACCTTCAAATTTCACCAAAAAAGCATCGTTGAATCCACCTCCAAATACGTTCTGGTGTCCGCCGGAAGCAATGCCTGATGTTGCAGGGGTATTTCCGGCAAGATACACATTGTCTTCAGAATCAACAGCGCACGCATGCCCAAAATCCCAATCAGCCCCTCCATAGTAGGTCGCCCAATCCAAAACACCTGAAGTACTGAATTTGACGAGAATGCCATCATACCCTCCATTGTTGGCATTTTGAAATCCACCGGAAGCGATTCCGGAAACTGAGTTACTCCATCCTGAGAAATATATGTTTCCGAGGCCATCAATTGCGCAACTACTTGCCTGATCGTCTCCACTGCTTCCGTAATAAGTAGCCCATTGGCGTACACCCATTGGGTCGAACTTCACCAAAAGAGCATCCCAGCTCCCATTGTTTACGTTTTGATGTCCGCCACTGGCCAAACCAGTGGGTGTTGTTGAAGCTCCGGCCACAACTATGTTTTGGTCGGGGTCAACTGCAACGTTAACACCTCTATCCGTGCCTGCACCACCGTAGTAGGTTCCCCATTGACGCACACCTGACGAATTAAACTTTACCAGAAAGGCATCTTCAGACCCTCCTCCAAACGTATTCTGATGTCCTCCATCAGCAATTGCAGAGGTTGATCCTGTAAAACCCGTCAAATACACATTACCCAATGCATCTGCAGCGCAACCCGTTCCTTGTTCTGCTCCACTTCCGCCATAGTAAGTACCCCATTGCCGAACACCCATAGCGTTGAATTTCACAAGAAACGCGTCAGTGGAACCGCCAAAAGCGTTTTGATGACCACCGGAAGCAATATTGTTCGCAGAATTGGTCTCGCCGGTCATGTAAACACTGCCGTCTGGAGCTGTTGCACAACCCACAGCAAAATCCTGACCTGTTCCGCCGTAGTATGTGGCCCACTGTAAAACTCCGGAGGAATTAAATTTAACCAGCATAGCATCAGCATCGCCACCCAATGTGTTTTGATGACCACCGGATGCAATGTTATCAGAGGAATATGACCAACCTGCCACATAAACATTGTTACTGCCATCTATAGCGCATTCCCATACGCCATCGTCATTACTACCACCGTAGTATGTGCCCCAAAGTCGAACACCAGAAGAATTAAACTTTACAAGAAAGGCCGATTCGAAACCACCGATTGTTTCCTGATGTCCTCCAGAGGCAATATTATTCGAAGATCCGGTTCTTCCGGCGAGATAGACATTGTCTTCGTTATCTACATCTGTAGCATATCCATTTTCAAAACCACTTCCCCCGTAATACGTTGCCCAAATCCTCGCGGGATCTATGATTAGGGTTTCATTGAGGTTATAGTCCCCCAATTCAAAGCGTAAAATATCATTGTCGAGTTTAAAATGGGTATGCACTTCTCGGCCCTTCTGAAAACTCACAGGAGCAAATTCGGTAAAGTTTCCCAGACGATTTCCATGGATGAGATTGCCTTCATCGTCCAGATACAACTCCTCATGGTGACGGAACTCTAATTTTATCTGGTTGGGATCGGCTCCGGGGTGCACGATAAAGTCGTACTTCAACCCGCTTTCGTTTGTATAAACTACCCAGTCGATACCCGGGTAAACATCGTGATAGGTTACCTTCTCAAAGTGATGAACCTCAAGCACCCCATTGTTGTAGTAATTAAAGTAGTCTTCGCTTTTGCCTTCTGTGCTGATAGTAGGATTGGGATTGGCGTGTTGAAGAACCATATCCATTCGATAGGTTTCTGTTCGAACCTCAGCGTTCAATTCCTTGAGTTTCCCAAGGAAATCGCCGCGGTCGTCACCTCTTCGTAAGTGTAATTCCTCATAGCCGTCGGGATAATGTACCCGCTGAAACTGCCAAGCAATGCCGGGCTCTTTCAAGAGAAAAATCATTGTTTCGTCGCGATCCAATGCGAATTTCACGAATGAAGCCGGGTTACCACTGAAATCGAGCACCTGCCCCTTGTTTTCCATGAAGTGAACGGCGTTGGAGGCATCTTTTTGCCAAGCTTTCACTTTTGAAAGATCTGCGTGCTTTCTCATACCAAATTCGGCCGCAGCTTTTACTTGGTAACCGGTACTTAGAGCGCCGACAAGAATGAGCGCTACTAGCCTCATAATCTTAATTTTGAGTAAATGTTTCGAATTGAAAAAAGCTTTCATAATGTTTGGTTTTGGTTGATAGAAAATGATGGATGCAAGGTAGGTGGAGGTCTTTGCCGGAGCTTTACAGAATACAAAGTGAAAGCTGCCAAATACCAATCCTTTTAGTTGAGATACCGCCCAATGTGTAGCTTTGGCATATCGCGCGCATAATAAGGTAAACATGCGCATGCCCCCGGGATGACAAAATTCATGAGCGTACTGCATGTTGGCATCACTCGCATACTGCTGGTTTCGGCAGGGATGCAGGGCATGATCGTGTCCACATTTTTGGTCATTATCGGCCTGCTTCCGGGACTTCACCTTATAGCTCAGGCGCAGCAATCCATGGCTTTTGAGCAACTTAGCTTAGAACAGGGTGTGGGTTCCAACTGGGTGTTTGATATTACCGAAGATGAACAGGGATTTGTGTGGTTTGGAGGCTTCTCGGGTCTCACACGACACGACGGAATCGTAAACAGGCACTATAGCCACCACCCCGGCGACTCATTGGGATTATCCGACTCCCGCGTCTTCCGATTACTTAAGCTTCGCGACGGCCAAATGGCGTGTATGACCATTGCAGGAGGTATGAGTATCTACAACCCTGCGAAAAATAAGTTCCTGCAGATTACACGAAACACGCATCCACAGCTGCCAACTGACAATATTTCAACTGGTGTTCAACATGATGACGATATAATAGCTCTGGCAGGACGGCCACGCAGCATTGTGCGTTTCAATCCTAACGAAAGCCAGCCGAACTTCATCGAAATACCGCTGGAGGGAACATCTGATTGGGGATATTTCAGGGAGAATAAAGCGAGGGAAATCATTCGAGACCCCAAGTTTCCGGGTCGGTATTTTATCATCGGGAATTTCAGGATTTACACTTTCAATGCTCAAGATAACTCGCTAGAAATATTGGTGGAGTTTGAAGAGTTGTTGAAGGACAACTATGTGTTTGACCTCATCTTTTGCGTGACTTTACTCGACGAGGACCGCATTTTTATGAACATGGGGGAAATGGGGCTTCACGTATTCAATACCCGAAGCGGAGAACTCAGCTTAATTGCATCCGACCCTCTTCGCCCCCGGCATTCGATGCACTCCATATCCCGTGCTAATAGGGGAGGTTATTGGATGGGCTCTTCCGACGGCCAACTTTACCATGCCGACGAAGACTTTACCGAAATCACCCGGGTTGATATCGTTGGGCTTGATATTTCTGGTTTACGCATTGAATGCATCTATGAAACCTCGAGGAGTGAATTGTTTTTGGGCACCTACGGCGGAGGCGTACTAAAATACCACCCCTCAAACAATCGATTCAATGTATATGAATTATCGAACCATGACCTGCCCGAATCGAAACCGCGATTGTTTCGTGGCGTGTTACACCCCAAACTCCCTATTTACTACACCAGCGCTTTCCGTTATCCGGGTAGCATTTTCATGTTCAACATGGAAAACGAAAAATTTGAGCTGCTAAACAAGCAAGCCATCGAAAACATCGAAAAAAGCAATTTCACCATGCTGGGCAACCGTGTTTTGGTTCACAATACATTAGAACTGTTTGAAACTGATTACGATGGCAAGAATCTGATTCCTTTCAACTGGGACGAATACGGAGGCGAAGCCCCTGCCCTGCCCAACCGGATTTCCAGAATAGATGCTTCGGATGACGGAAGGCTATTCATTGCAGGCCCAGATTATGTGTGCTTATTGGGCCGGGGTGAGGAAAGTCAGAGTGTCATCATCAACACCTCATCACATGTAGCACAGATATGGCAAGATGTGCTTTTTCATCAAGATGGCTTAATTATGATAGCTGAGGAGTTCATTTTTGACTGGAACACCCAACTCAATTCAATCACACAACTACACTTCTCGCGCAATTTTTCACCCGACTTCAAGGCCATACGCGGAATGTACGAAGCGGGCGAGCACCTCATCGCTACCTCTGCGCTCCACGGAGTATTGCGCCTAAAGCATGAAGGAAACACATTACAGATTGTGAAAAGGTATGCCGAACCTGAAATTGTCTCACCCAACATTTACACCTCCCGTCAAGATGCCGAGGGTCATATCTGGCTCTCAACCAACTTCGGTTATGAGCGCTTTGACCCCAACGAAAATGGGCGCATGCGTTTTGGTTTTCACCAGAATTTACCATTTCTGTACAGAGACAGGCCGCTTTTTGTAAACGAGGCAGGGTATTTCGCTTCCAATAGTCACATGGACATTGTTTATGGACGAATAGAGGAACTGCTCCACGTTGATACCACCGGCAAACTCATCCTTCACACCATCAAAGCTGGAGGCAACAATTTGGCTGTTCAACTCAATGGAGCATCCGCTTTTGAGCTGCCTCACAATCAAAACAGCCTCGAAGCTGAATGGAGTCATACCCAGGCATCATCTTCGGATTTCTATATTCACGAATTCAGATTGAAAGGACTTGAGGATGCGTTTCGGTCCACAAGCCGCGAGCTGCGTACCCATTACAACCATCTTAATCCCGGCGATTACATTTTTGAAGTGCAGATACGGTCTGCACTGAACGGCAGGGTGATTCATGCCCTGAGCGTCCCCATTGCTATTTCACCGCCGTGGTGGGCCACCTGGACCTTCAGACTTGCTTTGATCATTGCACTGGTTTTGATCATATATCTCATTTTCAGATTTCGGGTAGAGAGCGTTCGAAAAAAACAGGAACTTATTTCGTCCTACAACCAACAGTTGGCCGAAATGGAAATGCAGTTCCTCCGGGCGCAGATGAACCCACATTTCATGTTTAACAGCCTGAACTCCATCAAGCATTTTATTCTACTCAACAAAAAGGAGGAAGCTGTAGAATACCTCACCAAATTTGCACAACTCATCCGATCCATATTGCAATTCTCCAACCTGCCATTTATCACCCTGCGCGATGAACTGGCTACTTTACAAACCTATGTTGAGCTTGAACAGGCGCGTTTTTCCGGAGGGTTTGATTTTGAAATAAGCTCTGAGGATGCATTGAATACAGACCAAATTGTGATACAACCACTCATACTACAACCCTACGTTGAGAATGCCATTTGGCACGGATTGATGCACAAAGAGAGTGACCGTAAGCTGACTATTGCATTATCGAAGGCCGATTCTTTTTTGGTCTGTGAAATCATAGACAACGGCAT
>SKUL01000277.1 GCA_007129985.1 Flavobacteriales bacterium | reverse complement strand
TCTTCGGCTACCAGTGTATCCAGCCGGAAAGCGGTGAGCTCCAGCGATTGAATAGCCATTCGCACGCTTTTGAGGCTCTTGGCTACATTGGTTTGGGTGTTCTCATCCAGAATAATCTGAAAAATGGTGAGTACAGAATCCACCTGGGCCAGCAGTTGCTCTGTTTTGAGTTTGAGCGGGAGGATTTCCTGGTTCACGGACTCCATGATTCCTGTTTCAACGCTTGTCTCCAATGTGTCACGGTGCTGCGCCATTTCAATGCTTTGGCCAATTTGCAAGAGCACTTCCTTGCTTCCTAAAAGACCGCTGCTCTGAATTCTAAGTCTGGAATCCTTAGGTATAGCGAGATCCTTTTCGTTGATGCTAACTTCCACCAGCAATTGTCTGGACTTGGGCAAATAGGTAACCCGCCGCACCTGACCGATCTGATAGCCACTGATGACAACCGGATTGGACGGTTGCAGACCTTCTACGCGTTCATACAATGCAAAAAATGATCGCTGATCGGCAAAAACAGCGATGCCTTTCAGATAGTTGATACCAACATACGCAATCACGATACCGATCAGTACGATGAATCCTATTTTTACTTCGCGGGTTATTTTCATGGTTTACCTGGCTCGCTCTATGGCTTCCTGCAGATTGGTTATTTGTCCGTCTTCAAAAGCTACGATAAAAGCCCCGGGATATCCGCTGTTCCGGATTTCATTGAGACGAGTACCCACTTTTTCGTACGTTTTTTCCTCGCCCGCAAAATACTTGAATTTTCCGTCAACTTCCATTTCTTTCACATCTCGAAGTCCGGGAAATTTTTCGCGCACATTCACAGGGGTAGAGGTGGTAGCAATTTGAACGCTAAAGGTAATGCCTTTTGACTTTCTCGAAGCTGGCTTTTTTTCAGCGTCTTCGCGCGGTATCTCCACTGGGCGCTTCACTTCACTTTTGGGAGTTTCGCCAACTACCGGATAAGATTTTTCGTCCACCATTTCGAGGTGAGCCTTGTATTGCTTAAACGCTCTGTAGATGGCAGATGCCATATAATCCTGACCGACCTTCGATACCAGAAAGTCTTCTTCCTCTTTGTTGGTGAGAAAACCAAGTTCTATCAGGACACTGGGCATCGTGGTGAAGCTGATCACGTAAAAGCCGGCCTGTTTTACCCCGCGATCCTTGCGCCCCACACGCTCCTTAAACTGCTTTTGGATAAGGCTTGAAAAGTAGAGACTGTGCTCCAGAAATTTATTTTGCCGAAGCGAAAGGGCGATGATTCCCTCGGGAGTGGTAGGGTCGAGACCGGCGTAGTTTTGCTCAAAATCTTCCTCTAGCAAAATAACCGAGTTCTCTTTTTGGGCAATTTTCAGGTTGGCTTCACTCTTGTCTATACCCATTACGAATGTTTCCGACCCAAAGGCAGAGCGATTGTCGCTGGCGTTGCAGTGGATGGAAATAAATAAATCGGCGTCCGCTTTGTTGGCGATTCGCGTTCTTTCGTGTAGGGCTGGAAAGGAGTCGTCGCTCCGCGTGTAGATGACCTCAATTTCCGGGAATGCTTCAGAAATGTACTTGCCAAGTTTCAAGCCTACTTCGAGCGACACATCTTTCTCGCGGATTTGGTAACGCCCTGTGCCAATGTTTCCGGGGTCTTTTCCTCCGTGCCCGGGGTCAATAACAATCTTGCGAATCTGGGTGGTTTTCACCTTTTTTGGCACAAAAGATGCAGCAAGGCCCGCCACTCCAAAGAGAAACAGTACCAGCAAAAGCTTTCTGAAAAACGACCCGTGCATAAGTTCAAACATCACTTGGTGGGGGGTACTCTATTATCCTTAGTTTTGAAACGCTCTACAGGTTCGGGTTTAAGCAAATTTACCACTATACCTTTGGTCGGTTTTTTCAAGAGGCAATTTGTTTTAACAGCGTTGTTGTTGATAAGCGTTTCCGGTGGTTTGCTCGCTCAGCAAGATCCTCCGGAAGATACCTTGTCGGCACCGTCAATTATCATGCCCCGTATGGACGTGGAGGGTATTCCCTTGATTGATGAGATTGACCAATCAGAAACCCAAACGCCCGATACCCTTTATTTTACCTCGGAAGATTCAGTATGGATGGCTACCCCCGATACGCTTCTGGCAGGAGCCGACACGCTGTCCTCCGATACCCTGAAGCCAGCGAAGTCTGAAAGTGCACTGAATGCCCCGGTTGTGTATGATGCCAAAGATTCGGTGATTTATGACGTACTCGGAAAGCGCGTGCTCCTATTTGGAGAGGCAGAGGTCAACTATGAGAACATCAAGCTCGAGGCATATTACATCGAATACGGTTTTCAGTCCAACACGGTAATTGCCAAAGGAATGATTGACACTGCCGGGGCCCAGGTGGGGTACCCGGTGTTTACCGAGGGCGGCCAATCATTTGATGCGGATACGATTCGCTACAACTTTGTAACCAAGAAAGGACTGGTGCACAAGGTGTACACGCAGGAGGACGAGAATTACATACACAGTCAGGTTTCCAAGTATCACCCCAACGGACAGATTCACAACTACAAAGGAAAATTTACAACCTGCAGTCATGCCAATCCGCACTATGCGTTTCATTTTAAGAAGCTCATTATGATACCCGAAGACAAGATTGTTTCGGGAAGTGCGATGATGAAGTTTAGAAAAATTCCCACGCCGCTCATTCTGCCTTTTGGTTTGTTTCCCATCGAAAACAAGGAAAAAGCAGGTGTGTTGATTCCCACCTGGGGAGATTCGCCAGAACTCGGTTTCTTCCTTCTCAATGGTGGTTACTACATCCCCATCAACGATTATGTGGACACCAAAATCATGGGTGATATTTACACCAATGGTAGCTGGGCTCTTAGGAATTTTACCAACTACAAAAAGCGTTATCGCTTTAATGGTGATTTGAACGTTGACTACAACCGCCAGCGCCGTGGTGACCCGGATTTCGACGACCTCTCTATCTCTACCCAATTCTTTTTGCGCTGGAACCACATGCAAGACCCCAAAGCCCGGCCGGATTCGCGCTTTTCTGCAAGCCTCAATATGGGTAGCAGCAACGCATTTACCAACAACCTGAACAGTACCCAGGGAGACTTCCTTACCAATACGTTTCAGTCTAACGTGCAGTACACCAAAACATTTCCGGGTAAGCCCTACAGTTTAAGTGTGAACGCGCGTCACAGCCAAAACTCTCGCACCGGGCGATATGACTTTACACTACCGCAGGCAACGTTTAACCTGTCGCGGGTGTTTTTGCCCCTTTCGTTTTTGCGCAGTTCCCAGAGCGGACCGAAAAAATGGTACGAGAAAATTGGGTTAACCTATCAGGCTAATTTCGAGAACAGGCTATCCGTGAGTGAAGAAGACCTGAATTTTGACAACCTTGATTTTTTGCGCTCACAATTCCGAAACGGGGTGAGGCATAACGCAGGCGTGAGTACATCGCTTAAGGTTTGGCACTTTGCCTTCAACCCCAGCTTTAACTATACCGACCGATGGTATTTTCAGCGTATTAGCCGCTCTCTGGACCCCGAGTCCCTCACAACCCGCACAGATACCCTGAGCGGGTTTTACTCGGCTCCCGACTGGAACTTAAACGGAAACCTCACCACCAAGATTTACGGGATGTACCAGTTTAAAGGTGAGAAACTGAAGGCGATTCGTCACGTTGTAACACCCACCGTTGGGTTCAATTACCGACCGTCTTTTGATACGCGCGTTTTTGGCTTTTTTGGAGACGGGGGTACGCTGAGCAGCTATTCGCCATATGAAGGTGGAATTTTTGGCCAGCCATCCACGCGTCAGGCAGGGGTGGTGAACATGAGCCTTATCAACAACATTGAAGCAAAGGCTGCTGCGGCAAAATCGGATACCACGGGTGCCAGTACGCGCAAAATGAAACTCATTGATAACCTAACCTTTAATACCACTTACGACTTGTTTCGCGACTCGCTTAAGTGGTCTAATATCAATATCAGCGGCCGAACAACTTTCTTCCAAAAGATTAACCTGGTCGTGAATTCTTCTTTTTCGCCCTACTCTTACGACGAAATGGGTAGAACCATCAATCGCTCAATGCTTACGGACAGAGGGCAACTCCTCCGTTTCAGCAACGCAAATGTCGCCCTTGGTGGAAGTATTCAAAGTTCAAACCGAAAGAAGGACAGAGGAAAATCCAAGAGAGGGTCTCAAGAGGAAATGGATTTTATAGAGTCAAACCCCGAAATGTTTGTGGATTGGAATGTACCCTGGACGCTGAACCTCAATTATACCATGAGCGCCAATAAAACCTTTTTTATGCAGCAAGGGCAGCTTGTGGATTCTTTGATTGTATCGCAGG
>SKUL01000070.1 GCA_007129985.1 Flavobacteriales bacterium | reverse complement strand
GTTACGCCCAATGCGTTGAATCGCTCCCAGTCGTCGGGTTTGGAGTAGTTGGGAATCATCATTCCGTTGGTCACCACTACGCGTGGTGCGTCGGGGTGCGACGGAAAGAGCCCCATGGGATTACCTGAATACATCACCAGGGTTTGGTTTTCGGTCATCTCGCTCAGGTACTTCATGGTGAGCAGGTATTGCGCCCAGTTTTGAAAAACCGCGCCATTGCCACCGTAGGTAATCAGTTCGTGGGGGTGTTGAGCCACGGCCGGGTCGAGGTTGTTTTGAATCATGAGCATGATGGACGCCGCCTGCCTGCATCGCGCAGGGTATGCCTTAATGGGGCGGGCGTACATGGGGTAATCGGGGCGAAAGCGGTACATGTAAATCCGCCCGTATTTTTTGAGCTCTTCGGCAAATTCAGGAGCCAGCGCAGCGTGGTGCTCTTTGGGAAAGTAGCGCAGCGCGTTTCGGAGGGCCAGGGCTTTTTCGCGTTGGTTGAGAATGTCCTTTCGCACGGGGGCGTGGTTCACATCCGGGTCGTAGGCTTTGGGCTCCGGCAGGTTTTGGGGTATGCCGGTTTGAATTTGCGTAATGAAGTCGGTGTCTTGCATTGTTTCCATGCTCTTATCGTCTGATTCGGTCAGTTTTTGGGTCGTAGCCGTAGGGGCAATGACGGCAGCCGCTTTTGCAGCAGTATCCGCGCTTGCGAAGGTAATGTTCGGTGAATACGATAAATCCTTCGGGTGAGAGGTAGTAGTCCTCGGGTTCAAGGTTTTGTCGGCGCGAAAAGTTGCTGGTGCTGTCAGGCATTGGGCAAAGGTCGTAAATGTGGCACAATCGCAACAGTATCCGGCGCGGCTTTGTTCGCTCAGTGGTCAGTGTATTGCGATGGCGGTTTTTCTTCGGAGAAAGCATTTTGCACGGCCTGATACGCAGGTTTTTTGCGTCCGTGATAGTCAATCACACTCCACGACGCACCGGGCCAGCAGTCGTTGAGCTGCCAGAAAAGGGTTCCCATGCAATGACCTTTGGCGGCCATGTGTGCATTGATGGCTGTGGTGAGGGCATGGGCCTGTACGCGTTGCGATGCCTCGATGAATTCCTCCACAGACGCGGGTTTTTCGCCAAGACTTTCCATGTGCCATCTGAGTTCGGCGTTGCCGATATAGCTCTTCTGCCGCGCGGTAAAGGCCGGAGAACCGATAAACATCTTTTCATCGGGAATGTAGGGTCGCAGCGTTTCGATATCCGGATAACTCTGCATGCCGTACTCCACCATAAAGCGACCTACGTTTTGTTCGAAGGCGCTGATTGGGTCCCGTCCGTGCCACACGCCCCAGTAGTGCATGCTGCCGTGGTTGAAATTTTCGGCTTTGCCCCAATTGCTCTGAGGTGTGGAAGGCACGTAGGGTGTTCCGGGGTCGTTTTCTCGCACTATTTCCGGAAGCAGTTGATGAAAAATACGCTCATAATCGGCCCACAATTGCTGTTGATGGGCCTCGGTATAGCCGTAGCGCTCCTGCCAGCCCCAATTTTTCCAGGCTACTTCAATCTCGTTGTTGCCGCACCACAGCACCACAGATGGGTGTTTGCGGAGCCGGTTAGCCTGCTCATTGGCCTCGAGCTGCACGTTTTGAAGGAACTCGTCTGTGGCGGGGTAAATGGTTCCGGCAAACATAAAGTCCTGCCAAACCATAAGGCCGAGGGAGTCGCAAAGTTCGTAGAAGATGTCGCGCTCGTAAACACCACCTCCCCATACGCGAAGCATGTTCATGTTGGCGTCGGCAGCGGATTGCAGTAACTGGCGGTATTGTTGGTCTTTTACGCGGGGCAGAAAAACATCCTGTGGCACGTAGTTGGCTCCCTTGGCAAAAACCGGTTTTCCGTTGATTTTGAAATAGAACGAAGTGCCGATGGAATCTTGTTCGTTCACGAGTTCTACCGTCCGCAGGCCCATTTTCATTTCCACGGAATCCTGCGTCATTCCGCGGTAACCAAATTTGATTTCCAAGGGATAGCGATGTGCTTCTCCATAGCCGCGCGGCCACCATCTTTTGGGATTTTGAATGCGAAGAGTATCACAAAGCCAGTGGGTTCCGGCGGGCAGGGCTACTTCGTGTTCCTTCTCATTGAACTGCAAGGTAAATGTTCCGTTGCTGAAGGTGGTTACCTGGGCGCAAACCTTTACCTCGGCCAGGCTGTCGTTGATGCTCAGCAGGCGATATTGACTCTCTTTGAGTATGCCTTTGCTGCGAAACTCAAGCCTAATGGGTTTCCAGATTCCGCAGCTTACAAGGCGAGGCGCCCAGTCCCACCCGAAATGATAGGCGGCCTTACGCACCCACGGCGCCAGTCGCAAGGAGTCATTGTCGGCCGGATACGCGTATTCAAGGGTGTCGTAGGCATGTTTAAAGACTTCTCTTAGCGGCGTAAAAACCACTTTGAGCTCGTTGCTACCGGCTAGTAGTTGTTCCTGTATCGGAATACGATAGCTCCGGAACATATTGTTGGTAATGCGAATCAAGCGGCCGTTGAGATAAACTTCGGCGTGTGTGTCAATACCTTCCAGAACGAGGTCTGCCGCGCGATACTCCAATTGCTCAGGGCTTATGTCAAAAACACAGCGGTAGTTCCAGCTTTGGTTTTCAATCCAGCGTTGTGCTTTTTCCTCATCGTCGGCAAAAGGGTTTTTGGTGATACCTGCGGCGAATAAATCGGTGTGAACCGTGCCCGGAACGGATGCGGCGAGGGTGTCGGATGGGTTGTAGAGCAATTGCCAGCCGCTGTTGAGCGTCATTTCCTCCCGAAGGGGGTAACGCGTGGTTTCCTCGCAGGCAGTGGTAACGCACAGGGCGACGAGCAACGCCAGAAAGCACTGTACGGATGCCTTTTGATAGGCTTTACGCGTCCGCCAGGTGGGGCGGGTAGTTTGGCACAACATGGTTAATAGCTTATTGGATGGCCGTGCAGCCAGGCTGTGTAGCTCCATAGTTGCAGGGCAAAGGCCAGCATTAGCAGGAGGTACCTGAACCGCACTTGTTCCATCGCAGCCGAAAGTACCAAAAACAGCGGAAAGAGCGTAGTGGCAAAACGCGTCATGGACGTAACCGAGCCGGAACTGAGTGGAAGCAGGATGCCTATCCAAACCAATACATTGTAGCTGAGCGGAAGTTTTTTCCAGCTCCACGTGGCGAAAAGGATGAGCGCAATGGTAAAAACCGAGTTGAACTGTGTGGCGGCATCGCCCTGCCTGAACAGTGCCAGCAGCGGAAACATAAATTCACGGTACCACCCCTGTTGCGCAATGCTGAAGGCGAAAAAGTATCCGGTTTCCAGCCACTGGTAGTAGCAGTAGGCCAAAAAGGCGAGTGGCGCGGTGAGAAAAGCTGAGCTATACAGAATGTTTGGCCGACTGAAAATCGCCTTCCATTGGGGGTTGAAGCCTTTGAGCCAGCCCCGCACCTCAAGATGATAGAGGTACAGCGGAATCAGCACCACAATGCCGTTCGGGCGCACCAGTGCCAATGGAATAAGAAGAGCAACGAGCATCACATAACGCTTATGATGCACGGCCAGAAATGCCCCCAGCAGAAGCGACATAAACAGCGCCTCGGTGTAGAACATCGAGTAGTAGTAGGCAAAGGGAAAAAGCATGACCAGCAGCGCAAAATACAGGGCCTTTCTATCGTTGTTGAACCATGTCATGCCGAGATGGGCCAGCAAAACGGCAGTAGAAGCACTCAGCAAAATGCTCCACAGCAGCGCGCTGTACATGTAGCCCCAGCCTGTGAGCCACATGGTGGCGCGGTTGAGCATGGGGTACATCGGAAAAAACGCCCACGCGCTCTGGTGAAATTCATCGTCTTTGGAGTAGCCGAGGTCTCGTCGAGAATGCACCTCCGGATAACCTTCGGTGGCGATGGTTTTGTACCAACCCACGTCGTTTTGGTACATGTCGTTGAGGTAGTGCTGCAGCAGCGACTGTTCATTGAGACCACCTGACAGGACAAGGGATATCAGCAAATACCCCACCTTTACCAACAAGGTGGCAGCAATCAAAACGAGCAGCGAGCGGCGAGGCATCATGCTTTTCAGGATTGTTGCAAAGAAAAGGCTTTGGGGTGATAGTGGGGTTGGATAGCGGGGAGCCAAGGGATAGCTTTGTTGAACAGGTATTTTCCCCTTATTTTGCAGGGATGAAAACAACATTCTCCATTGCTGACATTTCCTATGAAGCCGATTTGCAACAAGGTCACGACCTTTCTCTGGCAGTGGCGCTGCAGGGCCCTCGGGCCTGGTATGTAGCCGACCCTAAAATAGAGCCGGTGATGACCGAGCGTTTTACCGGAAGCGTG
>SKUL01000109.1 GCA_007129985.1 Flavobacteriales bacterium | reverse complement strand
TGGTTGACTTTAACAGCCAGTTTGGATGGATTACCGTAACGGCCATTTCGCCCGATGGCTGTGTGGGTAACACCGAAGAAATAATGGTTCAGTGTGTAACAAGCGTGGAGGAACTGGCCGAAGCGGGCGTCACCATTTACCCAAATCCTGTGAGCAATATGCTGTTTTTGGATTTGAGCAACAACAGCGATTTACGCGGAGTGGAGCTGTACGATGCATCCGGCAGATTGCTCAAAACACTCCCCGTCAATCCGGGCACCCTGCACCACGTAGATGTGGCCGACTGGGCTGTGGGGCTTTACATCCTCAGGGCTTACAACAATGAAAAAACCATTTCATTCCGCGTGGTGAAAATGTAGTCTCGTTCACAGTGATTCGATAAAGCGCGCAGAATCGCTTAGCTTCTGCGCGTTTTTTCGTTTCAACTCTTTGGTTGAATGTCAGAAAATGGTAATTTTGGTAACCGACCGTTACGTTCATCAAAACTTTTCTAAAAGTACATTGAGCCATGAACTACGACAAAGCCAAATACAAGGCGTGGAAGTGGCATCATCCGGTGATGTTGCACTGGATGATAAACCCCGGAATGGTCATCAATGAATTGATATTTGGGCAGAGGGTTCCGAAGTTGACGTTGATTGAAAAGGACGCTGACAAATCGTTGTCTGAAAAAACGGTTGTTCCCTGCCCCCATTGCGGAACCATGCATTCGGGGTTGAAGTGGTCCGGACGAAACAATGCATTCAAGAACTGGTTTGGCCTGTATTGCGACCAATGTGGAGGCACCATTCCCTGCCTCTGGAACATTACGAGTCTGGTGGTTCTCGTACTTACTTTTCCTGTGTGGATATGGTTTAAAAATAGCTGGAAGAGCAGCTGGTTGCAGAAACAACCTGCGCGCTACGAGAACCTCAACCTCGAAAATGCCGGCAACCGGCTGGAGGGTTACGGATGGCTTAAAATGGGCATTTCATGGGGCTTTTTGATGTACATCATCATGACATTTTTATTCCCTTTGCTTTCAGGTGATGCCATTGTGATGAAAAAGGCGCTGATTGCTATACCCATCTGGATCATTGCCGGACTGGCTTTTGGCTACACCATGAAGCTGGTCAACGGAAAGACAAAGCCCGTCCGTAAAGGAGTGCAAAGTGTATAAGGGGCTTGCTTTGTTGTTTCACTTCGTCTGCTCAAGCGCTGTTTGGCGATTTCCTTTAGGGCGAAAACCTTGATTTCAGTTTGTTGGAAGTTGTCGGGATTACTTGCGTGATGCCCTCCTAACCCGTGCAGTGGTTCGTGGTTTTTCGTGGTTGCTGCTTGTTTGTGAGTGAACTGCGGTTTTGGCCAGCGGGAAATTGATATCAGCCATTTGCCCTTCAAGGCCTATCTGCTTCACAGTGGAAATGATTAGCAGCTCCAAGAGAAAAGGCTTGTAAAGATGTAAATTATCCTTTCGCAGACAAGTGAAAAGGCCATATTCAATTTCCTTTAACTATTAGTGTGCTGGATTCTTGCGCATGATGCCGTTCAAACCCGTGGGCTGATTTAGACGCGTCTTATATCATTCTACAGTTGATTGGAGTTGATGTTGTTAACTGCCATTCAACCCGGTTTGTTTACCATGTTTGGTTTCCGAAGTTACTAATCGGATGTGGTCATTTTATGTGAGCATTGACGGGTGATATGGTATTATCGCTCTCTGAAATTAGATAACTTCAGTTTTTAATGAAAACATTAACACAGCACAAAGCTCTGTTGTATAGTTTGATAAGCGGTTATGTTCATGTCATTTTGTAATGAACATTTAATCTTTGTACGGCCAAAAACCGTATTTATGGGTGATTTTCACCTGAATTTTAGGGGTTTTCTACGGGCTGAAACAAATGTCGTTTTATAATTTCGTGGGTAGAAGCAATGGTGTTGAACTGAAAATTGCCCATAAAAGCTTTGGTGAGGGGCCAAACAGCACAACACTTCTTGTGATTGACCACATGTTGCTATTATATAACTATATGTAGTCATAAGGTATTGGACAACCAAGGTGTAAATTCGCCGTCGACGAAAGCGAAGTATAAATCGACAAAAAGGTTTTCATCGAAGATGAAAGTGACCTACTTGCTAAATGCTTAAAGTAATTTGGAAACGTATGTTAAGAACGTGCATGGAAAATGTAAGGCTGAAATTACTTGTATCGATCTCGTTGTATATAGTCATGATGATTGGCGTAAGCGGCTGCGCTCCCTCGTTTTGCCAGTGTGTAAGACTTGAGATGGAAGTAGAGTACGCTGGGTATGATAATGACATGAAAATGAAAAAAGTACGAGATTGCTACGATGCTTATGGTCATCTATCCGATGATGAGCGGGATCGAAGGTTTCACGTTGAATGTAAAAATTGAACAACCAACTATGCTCCATTGTCAAAACTTTTTTAAATTGGTGCTCGAATGATGAAGGAATCAAAAAAGAACCATCGTGAAGAACATTTGGTAAACCTGCAATTAACTAAAGAAGGAGAATTTATCATGAGCACTAAAATATCCTCCTCCCTGGTACATTACCTCTCTAAAAGTGGTGCGCCGTATGACCGCGCCCTCAGGGTGTTGCCTGACATGACGTCCATACAGTTTGTTGTAAGCTTGCCCTCACTAAAGATTCAGGATCCTTTAAATACTCTCAGCACGATCATTTGCCTCGAAGAGCCTGATTCGTGCTACCTGTTTGAATTGGTAGGCCGTTTCGGAGGTCTGGGAGGGTCGCACTTCATGTCTGATTTGTTCAGATGGTTAAAGGTTTGGAATGCTGCATCCGACAATGAACTGACCTCCTTGAAATGGGTGACCCATGACTATTTATGGTCATTAAATGGTGATGGCGACATGCCCATTACGATTTCATCGGAGCCGTTGAAGTTGGCTGACGACAGCAGTGAAGTAAGATATATCTGGATTGAAATAACTGGCCTCAATGCGGCCGGTGATTCCAGTCACAGAAACGGGATCAAACACCAATCAAGTGATGTTTCGGGTAACGTAGCATCACATGTTCAGTTCACCAAGCGAGAGGAGGAGATACTGCTGTTGCTCCGGCAGGGAATGACATCCCGCGAGATTGCAGATTTGTTTTTTGTGAGCGAACACACCGTAAAAAACCACCGGAAGAACATGATGAGAAAGGCGGGTGTGTCCAACGTGATAGAACTTTTGAATAGAACTGCGCATCTGCCAATCGGCGAATAGATGCGTTAACGAGCCCTTATGTTTCACGAAATGATTTTGAAGAAAATGTGGTTGTATGCGCCAGAACGTCACCCATGGTTGGTTGCTGGAGCGTTATCGAAGATGGGGAAGTCGTTGATTGCTCTTTCATCAACAATCTGTTTTGGCATGCTACTCCTCCATGATAGTGCTCAGGCACAGGATGGACGAATAATAGCTCTGCCCGAAACTCAAACCGTGGTGCAGAATCAGGAATTTGACATCTTGTTTCGGGTTGAGCCCGGTAGCTCGCCGGTATCGGTTGTTGATTTTTATCTGCGTTTTAACCCGGAATACATCCGCTGTTTGAGTATCGAAAACGTCGAAAGTCCTTTGAATCTCAGGCAGATTGAGCCGGTGATTGACAACGAGAAAGGAACTGTGCTCTTTGGTGCCTTTACCCTCAAGCCACCCCCCGAAAATTTGTTCTCCCTGATTAGCCTACGCTTCAGGGCGCTCGAACCCATTGATGAAACAAGCATTGAAATGGTAACCGAGGGGCATCCAAAAACTCTGATGGCGTACGCCGGCTATAGTACCATGGGAAGCAACGTAAAAGAAGCGCGGGTGCAGATACATCCCGACCTTTTGGTTGCCGATGTGCCAACCGGTGAAGTTTTCAAGGCAAATTATCAGGCTGAATCAAATACGGGCCACGTAAACTATACGGCAGATGCCAAGGGTGAGGTTGAGATAGCACTCAAAGATTCTGACAATCAATTTTTACATCACCTGCGCAAGGGCATGATGTATCCGGGTTTTGAGTACACTTTTTCTTTTGATATGGCTTCTTTGCCAAAAGGTCGCTACGCAGTTGTTCTTAAGAGTGCCAACAGCAATCGCGAAATTTTTCTCGATTCCCAATAATCTCTCTGGCTGAGGGGAAGAATACGAAAGTACTTCAGCTCGCACACTACGCACTATTCGGGATCAACACATTTCACGGTCGTTGGCTTTTCCTTGGCCGTGCACCCGTAGGTTTCATTTTCCAATAGAAAGCTTACAAGGGTTTTTGGATGATTCGATTTTGATTGTCTGAGCGACCTAGCGCTCCAAGTCTCTGGTGGTTCTTGCTCCCTTATTGTGCAGTAGGC
>SKUL01000195.1 GCA_007129985.1 Flavobacteriales bacterium | reverse complement strand
TTACCAAAAGCCTCAATGGTAAGGTCGTCGGCATCGTCGCGATTATTCACCATTTTGAGCAGCATAAAGAAAATCGCATCGCGGTAGCGTTCCATCAGTTCGGCATAGGCACGCTGATCGCCTTTTACTGCTTTCTGCACCAGATCGAAATCGTATTTGGCTTTATCGGATAAATGATCGTTTACTTCCATTTCTTCTGTTTTGAAAAAAGACCGGCTACCAAAAGCGCCAACTGGTTTGCGAGAAGCAAAACTTCAAGCAGTGGCGACCAGGCCCAAATATACTTGTCTTTGAGAACCCGGAAGCTGAGCCGAAAGATAACCAATTGCGCCATTACTTTGGTGGCCAAAAGTGTTGATGCGATGTACAGCGTGTTTTCGTAGGTGAACAAATAAATTACTACCACTAACCATGTTGTTAGCAGCAGTGGGTAGAGTCCCAACATCAGCCTTGAACCCCATCGATAGTGCGACGCCGTGCTGTAATGTCGTCTTTTTTGACGCCACCATCGCAACCAGGATTCCGGCCCCGAGGTCCACATCAACGCGTCGGGATGCACCACTACGGCCGTGTTCTTTTTCTGGGCAATATCGCGTACCAGCAGGTCATCATCGCCAGACATGATGTGGTAGTGCTTTTTAAATCCGCCCACGGCATCGTAGGCGCTTCGGGTATAGCTAAGGTTTCTGCCTACGCCCATGTAAGGAAATCCCGCCAGGGCAAAACCCGCATAAAACATGGCTGTGAGCATGGTTTCGAAGCGAACCAACGCATTCACAAGTCCTTTGGCAGGCTTTGCAGGACTCAGTCCCAACACCACTTCTTTGCCGTTTTGGAAACCTGCAACCATGTGTCTCAGCCATTGATTGCTTTCGGGCAGGCAGTCGGCATCGGTAAAAATCAGCAATTCATGTGAGGCCTTTTTGATACCCAGCGTCAGCGGAAACTTTTTACCGGGTCGGCGTTGTACATGTTCTTCTACCGTAACTACCTTCAGGTGACCGTAAACCTGTTGAAAGTTTGAGAGCTCATCGCCGGTTTGATCCCAAGAGTCGTCGTTTACCACCACCACTTCGAATTGTGGGTAGTCCTGCTCCAGAATGCGCGGCAGGTTTTCCATGATGTTGTGCTCTTCGTTGCGGGCACAAATCACCACCGAAACTGCGGGCCATTGCATGTCATCGCCCGGAGTCTTCTTTTTTTGAATACCCGGCCTGAGAAAAAAGAACAAATAGTAAAACAGCAAACCGCACAACGAGGCAGCGGCCATGCTAAGGGCAGCGGCGGTTTGCAAATCGAGTTCTGTTGGCCAGAAGGTCATGCCCGCAAAATTAGCACAGGCATCATCTGCACCGCTTGTTCTATCTTTGGCGTTATTTCGCTACTTATCAACAACGCGTAACACACCTGCATTTGTTCAAGTTTGACCTACTCTCTACCGACCCGGCCAGCAGTGCGCGTGCCGGAGTGATTGCAACCGCACACGGCACCATCGAAACGCCCATTTTTATGCCCGTCGGAACAGCCGGCGCCATCAAAGGAGTGCACATCAGTGAGCTTGAAGAGGACACCCGTGCCGACATCATGCTCTCAAACACCTACCACCTATACCTCAGACCGGGAACCGAAATTATTCGCGGAGCCGGAGGACTGCATCGTTTTAACGGCTGGAACAAACCCATCCTCACGGATAGCGGCGGATACCAGGTGTATTCTTTGGCCGGCAGCCGAAAAATTACCGAGAGCGGCGTGAGTTTTAAGTCGCACATTGACGGAAGCGCGCATTTTTTCAGTCCGGAAAGGGCCATTGACATACAGCGTGAAATTGGCGCAGACATCATCATGGCATTCGACGAGTGTACGCCCTACCCCTGCGATTACGAGTACGCCAAAAACTCGCTCAACATGACCCACCGCTGGTTGCAGCGGTGCGTGGACCGATTTGACAAAAAGGAGCCGCTCTATGGATATGACCAAACCCTTTTGCCCATTGTGCAGGGAAGTACCTACACCGATTTGAGGCAAAAATCAGCCGAGGTAATCGCGGGATTTGACATGCCGGGCAATGCCATCGGCGGACTGTCGGTAGGTGAGCCGCACGAGGAAATGTACGCCATGACCGACGTTGTATGTCAGATACTTCCGAAAGACAAACCGCGCTACCTGATGGGTGTGGGAACACCCGCCAACCTTTTGGAAAACATCGCCCTGGGCATAGATATGTTTGATTGTGTGATGCCTACCCGCAACGCCCGCAACGGAATGCTCTACACCAGCGAGGGTGTGATGAACATGCGCAATAAAAAGTGGGAAAACGACCACAGCGTGATTGACCCCAACGGAACCTCAGCGGTTGACCAACGCTACTCGCGGGCATTTTTGAGACACCTGTTTATCTCGGGTGAGATGTTGGGCCCGCAAATTGCAAGCTTGCACAACCTGGCTTTTTATTTGTGGCTGGTGCGCGAAGCTCGTAAACACATCATTGCCGGCGACTTTGCCACCTGGAAAAACCAAATGATACCCAAACTCACACACCGACTGTAGGCAGATTTGAAAATTCTGGACCGATATATCATCCGCAACTTTCTGGGCACCTTCGTATTCATCATGGTGGTGATTATGAGCATTGCCGTGGTGTTCGACGTATCGGAGAAGATTGACGATTTTCTGCGAAACAATGCACCGCTCAACGAAATACTGTTCACCTACTACGTGAACTTTGTGATTTTCTACGGCAACCTGTTCAGTGCGCTACTCATCTTTATTACGGTGATTTTCTTCACCACCAAGTTGGCCAACCGCACTGAGTTTATTGCTATTCTGAGCAGCGGTGTGAGCTTTAAGCGAATTATGGTTCCGTATTTTTTTTCGGCAACCCTGCTGGTGGCAATTTCGCTGTTGCTGAATCACTTTCTGATTCCGGAAGCCAACAAAAAGCGACTGTCGTTTGAGATGAAGTACTTCAGTTACGGTTGGACGCCCGACCGCAGCAACATCCACCGGGAAATATCACCGGGAACCATTGCGTATTTCCAATTGTACAGCCCTGCATCCCTTTCTGGCTACAAATTTGCGCTTGAGCAGTGGACACCCGAGGGTCAGCTTAACTACAAGCTGGTGGCCGAGCGCGCAGCTTTCGACACCACCAACGGCAGGTGGCGTGTTCACAACTACTACGAGCGGTTTTTTCTTCCTGAAGGGCGCGGAGAAGAAATCCATACCGGCAGTAAAAAAGACACTCTTTTAGACCTCGACCCTGAGGACCTTCGCTTTAAAATTGACCTTGTTGCCGCGCTGAACTTTCGCGAAATGAGGGAGCACATCGCCCAGGAAAAATCGCGGGGCTCCGACACGGTAACCTATTACGAAATAGAACTCTATCAACGAACATCCTATCCCTTTGCCACCTATGTGCTCACGCTGATTGCCGTGGCCATTGCCAGCAGAAAAGTGCGTGGAGGACTGGGCGTGAACCTCGTTTTTGGGTTTTTGATTGTGTTCATCTACATTTTCTCCATGCGGATGACCACGGTGGCGGCAACCAACGCAGGGCTCGACCCCATTCTGGCCGTGTGGATACCCAACCTGATTTTCGGGATTATCGGGGTGTTTCTATACCGAAGAGCGCCGAAATAGCGCTAAAGCTCAAAATACCAGGCATAGGGCCACAACTCTCCGGGATGTTCTGCGAACAATCCGTACACGGCAGAACCGCTTCCCGTCATGGATGCGTACAAAGCTCCTCCCCTTTTCAGCGAATCTATCACATTACCAATTTCGGGGTAGAGCGGCACCACACTGTCTTCAAACTGGTTGCGCACAGGACTGTCAGAATTGAGCAACATTTCTCTGGTAAGTTCGCGCAGATTAACCGATGCCGGTTCCGGATTCACTCCGCTGTAGGCCTCTCGCGTGCTCACGTGAAAACGAGTGTCTACCAGCACCAGGTGCAAACCACTTAAATCGAGCGAATGAGGCTCCATCAACTCCCCCCTTCCGTGCACAAAAGCAGGTTTGTTGCGGATAAAAAACGGACAGTCGCTGCCCAGCTCAAGCGCCAGTTCTTCTAGCTCGGCAATTTGCAAACCAAGGTTGAACATATCATTGAGCATCTTGATGGCAAAAGCACCATCTGCCGAGCCACCGCCCAATCCAGCTCCCATCGGAATCATTTTTCGCAGGTGCATGTGAACCGGCTGCACAGCCCCGAATCGTCTTTGCATCATGTGCCAGGCTTTCACACACAAATTGGCATCTTCTTCACCGGGAATATTGAGGCCTGAAGTGGTGAACTTGAAAACATCAGCAGGCACCATTTCCAATGCATCAGCATGGGGCACGGGGTAAAATATGCTCTCGATGTTGTGGTATCCGTCGTCACGACGGCCTGTAATGTAAAGGCCAATATTGATTTTGGCCGCGGGGAACGTAATCACTGCTTCTGTTTGGCGCAAATGTATAAATACCATCCATACCCTAAGGACAGGTCAAAAAACGCCGACAGGAAAAAAACTTTGTACCTTCGTCGCGATAATCCAAACCCAACTGCATGGCCGTTTTCCTTGATTTTGAAAAACCCATTGAGGAGTTACAGATTCAGATAGACCAGGCGCGTGAACTCGCCGAAAAGAGCGAGGTTGATGTGCAACAGGTACTGGCTGAACTCGAAGAAAAGATTGCACGAAAACGAGCTGAGATATACGGCAATCTCACGCCGTGGCAGCGGGTACAGGTCTCACGTCACCCCGAAAGACCTTACACGCTTTACTACATCAAAGCCCTTACCGGTGAGAACTTTGTGGAGCTGCACGGCGACCGCAATGTAAAGGACGACAAAGCCATGGTGGGCGGGCTCGGCACCATTGACGGCAAACCTGTGATGTTTATCGGACAGCAGAAAGGCGTGAACACCAAAATGCGCCAGTACCGGAACTTCGGAATGGCCAACCCGGAAGGTTACCGCAAAGCCCTGCGTTTGATGAAGCTCGCCGAGAAATTCAATATACCGGTGGTTTCATTGATTGACACTCCCGGAGCATACCCCGGCCTTGAAGCTGAAGAGCGCGGACAGGGAGAAGCCATTGCGCGCAACCTTTTTGAAATGGTGAATTTGCGGGTGCCCATGATTTGCGTGATTATCGGCGAAGGTGCATCCGGTGGCGCACTCGGTATTGGTATGGGCGATAAGGTGTACATGCTCGAAAACTCGTGGTATTCTGTGATCTCTCCTGAAAACTGCTCAACCATTTTGTGGCGCACATGGGATTTTAAGGAAGTTGCAGCCGACGCACTTAAACTTACCGCGCAGAACATGCTCGATAACAAGCTGATTGATGGTATTATCCCTGAGCCGCCCGGAGGTGCACACACCGATCCTGAGGGAACCGTGCGGAACCTGAAGGCCCAACTCCTGAAAGATATCGCCAAGCTGAAAAAAGTAAGCGCCGACCGCAGAATTACCGCTCGAATCAAGAAGTATTCTTCAATGGGCGTTTACGGCTAAGCCACTTCATTACGGATTTCGGTTGTAGAGCACACAAATGTCCCGTGGATTGTTCACGGGTATGGTTCCAATTTCCTGCATTCCATTCCCCAGAAGGTTGAATACGTGAATATGGGATTGCGTTAAACCAAACACCCTGTTGCCCAGCGGATCGTGCACCAATCTATGAAAATCGGGTCCGTTGTAATAAACCTGCAGCGGCCCCGCAAAATTAAAGCGGTACACTGTGCCGTCAATTTGAAAAAGATAACGGCGGTTGGCCAGTTTACACACTGCGGTTATTTCACCTTGAGGCAGCGTTCCGATTTGTGTAAGGTTTTGCCCCAAGATGCTGTATTTACGTATTCTCGGCTGTCCGTTTTCATTCACGAAGATGACTGTCTGGTCCGGTTCCGTGATGTTCTCAGAACTGACATCGGCAAACATTTCCACTACATCGCCCTGCATGCCAATGCGAAACTCCACTGCACCGCTCACCTTGAAGAACACGGTAAAGTCCTGGTTTGAGTTATCAATCCGCCGTTCTATGGCAAAAGCGCGGTTATCGGTGAGCAAGCACTTCACCGGCCGGTGCAACAAAAGTTCCGTATCAAAGCCGGCAATCACACTCCCGCTTTTGTTCAGAATCTGAAAAAAATGGTCTGTATCTCCCACCAGCAATTCGCCATTATTGGGGTTCATGCTGACGCTTTCAATACTGCGCCACGACGTGTTGTTGGGAATATCATGCTCCCACTCCTGGCCAAATTCCGGATGATTCAATGCACGGATTTTCCCGCTCACACCGGAAACCACTTTCACATTTCCTTCTATGTGATTGGGCAACACACGTTGTACGTCTCCTGCGCCACTGAGAATCGGGTTAAGTGCCCCGTTCTCCAAAAGCGCCACCGTTCGGTTATTACCTGCTCCGTATGCAACCACTACCGCTTTCTCAACCAAAGGCAGGGGTACAAGATTGATTTTACGGTAAATACTGGTATGATTATCATCGTCGTATGCAATCAGGTTCAGGTAGTATTGCTGCCCGCCCTGTAAATCCGGTCGGTTGATGTAAAATGCCTTGTTGAGCTGATAGCTTGGCGTTCCGGGAAACTCATCACCCATGTTTGCGAGACTCGAACCTGCGGCATTGGTGAGACTCACCTTTACGCGACGCACCACCTCATCGTCAGTAATGAGTGCATTAACCACGATGGTATCCACAGAGTAAATCAGCGCGTTCTCGGCCGGACTGTTCCATGTTACCTGCGGACCTACATCATCGGAGTTGCGCTTCTTGCAAGCTGCGAGGACGCACAAAAGAAAAATTAACAACAATAGATTGTTCATTACTCTCACAGCCTAAAGGTACGAAAAGCCGGTATAAGCCGTACTTTCATAGATTCACTCCGGTTGATTTCCTATTCGCTATTTTTTTGTTTAACAGGGCAATGACCAATCATCAACAATTGTTTAAAACCCGTCTTGAAAACAATGTCAAATCAAAAACCGGAATGCGATGCGGGGTGCTGAAGCTAGTCTAATTTTGGGGCGGAAACTGAAGAAATCATGGCAGAACTGGAAGTAGTTGAGAATAAGAAAGGAAGTAAAATGGCGGCCGTATCCATGGTGGATGGAGGCAAACTTCAACCGCAGGCCGTAGAACTGGAAGAGGCTGTTCTCGGTGCCATGATGCTCGAGAAAAACGCAGTGAATGACGCCATAGAAATTCTGGCAGAAGAGAGCTTTTACCGCGAAGCACACCAGAAGATTTTTACCGCTATCAAAGAGCTGTTTGCAGATACAGAGCCTATAGATATTCTCACTGTAACCAATAAACTGCGCCAGAAGGGCGAACTGGACGATGTGGGCGGGCCTTATTACATCAGCCAACTCACCAACAAGGTGGCATCGGCAGCCAACATTCAGTTTCACGCGCGTATTATCGCGCAGAAGTACATTCTGCGAGAGCTCATTCGCATCTCGACTGATATTGTACGCGAGGCATTTGACGACACAACCGATGTATTTGACCTGCTGGACAAGGCTGAGCAAAACCTGTACAAGGTAGCCGAGGGCAACATACGCAAAGACGTGAGCAAGATGCAGAACCTCATGGCCGAAGCCATCAAGCAAATTGAGGAAGCCGGTAAAAAAGACGGCGGGTTGAGCGGCGTGCCCACAGGCTTCACCAACCTTGATCGGCTCACAGGTGGCTGGCAGCGCTCAGACCTCATTATCATGGCGGGCCGTCCGGGTATGGGAAAAACGGCATTTGTACTCTCTATGGCGCGAAACGTAGCCGTAGAATTTCAGCGACCAGTGGCTGTTTTTTCATTAGAGATGTCTTCGCTGCAGCTTGTAAACCGTTTGATTGCCAGCGAATCAGAAATTTCAGCCGAAAAACTCCGTAAAGGAACCCTGCAGGAGCACGAGTACCACCAGCTTCACTCGCGCATCAATCGCCTGTCTGAAGCGCCTTTGTTCATCGACGACACGCCTGCCCTTTCGGTTTTTGAGTTGCGCGCCAAATGTCGCCGACTCAAAGCTCAGCACGGTATTGAGCTTATCATCATTGACTACCTTCAATTGATGACGGCCGGAGGAGACAGCAGTAAAAACGGCGGTAACCGCGAACAGGAAATCAGTACCATATCGCGCTCACTGAAGGGCTTGGCCAAGGAGTTGGATGTGCCCATTATCGCCCTCTCGCAGCTTAACCGCTCGGTTGAAACGCGCGGTGGCGACAAACGACCTCAACTTTCTGACCTGCGTGAATCGGGTGCGATTGAGCAGGACGCCGACCTTGTAACCTTCGTATATCGCCCTGAATACTATAACATCACGCAGGACGAAAACGGAGAATCTACATTGGGCATCGGTGAAATCATCGTGGCCAAGCATCGAAACGGAGGGCTGGACAATGTGAAGTTGCGCTTCATCAGTCACCTCGCCAAGTTCGACAACCTGGAAAGCTACAACTTCGACCAGCAAGGGAATATTCAACCCAACACCGAATTCGACACACCAAACACCATTACCCGGCCATCGCGTATGGATGACGTTTCGCTTGATGACGATGATGACGACGACGATTTCGGTATTGACCTCGACGACAGTTTTAACTAGGGAGACTTTCTGACGGCCTGTCAGTTCTCACTCTTTGGCCGGTATTTTGTACATTTCGGTTTCTGAATGCCTTTGAGGAAATACTTTAACCCTTTGGGCGTTTTGAAAACAGGAAAACCGAAGATTACCCTATGAAAAAATGGATATTAATAGTTGTATGGGCACTGCTCTCCGTAAATCTGTTTGCGGCCAAGTTGCTCATTCCCATGGACGACACCCAGAAAAATCACCTCAAAGCCTACGGCATTGCCTATTGGGTTTTGCAGAGCGATGTGGATGTTGAATGGCTCCTGAATTATCGCGGTGGTAGCTTTATGATTCAGCATCTGCCCAGTCTTGAGGAAGAATGTATCATACGCGGTGTGACCTATCAGATTGTTGCCGATGTGCAGGCAGCGGGAATCCTCCGCGAAATTGCCGACCCCGAAGTAAACATGGAAGTGGTGAAGCTTGAAAAGGCTCCCAAAATTGCGGTTTACTCACCCAAAAGCAAACTACCCTGGGACGACGCGGTAACGCTCGTACTGACTTATGCTGAGATTCCATACGAGGTAATTTACGATACGGAAATCATCAACATGGAGCTTCACAAATACGACTGGCTGCACCTTCACCATGAAGACTTTACCGGACAGTACGGGAAGTTTTACAGCGCGTATCGAAACGCGCCGTGGTACCGCCAACAAGTGCAGGAAGCCGAGGCCGACGCTATGGCTTTGGGGTATTCCAAAGTATCTGAACTGAAGCGCGATGTAGCGCTTAAAATCCGCGAGTACGTTGCCGGTGGCGGATTTCTCTTTACGATGTGCTCAGGAACGGATACCTACGACATTGCACTCTCAGCCATGAATATTGACATTGTGGAGTCTATGTTCGACGGTGACCCCGCCGACCCGGCAGCACAAAGCAAACTCGACTTCAGTCAGACCTTTGCGTTCAAGGATTTTCAGCTTGAAATGGATCCCTACGTGTACGAGTTTTCAACCATTGACGGTACGACCATCCACTCTCGCACGCCTCAGCAAAGCGACCTGTTCACCTTGTTTGAGTTTTCGGCCAAATGGGATATCATTCCCACCATGCTTACGCAAAACCACCAGCGTGTAATCAAAGGCTTTATGGGGCAGACAACCTCATTCAACAAAAAATACATCAAGTCCGACGTGCTTATTCTGGGTGAATCCAAGGCCCTTGGAACGGCGAAATACATTCACGGTGAGTTTGGTAAAGGACAATGGACTTTTTACGGCGGCCACGACCCCGAAGACTACCGTCACCTTGTTGGCGACCCTCCTACCGACTTGAACCTCTACCCCAACTCACCGGGCTACAGATTGATTCTGAACAACATTCTGTTTCCTGCAGCACGTAAGCAAAAGCAGAAGACCTAATTATGACAAAGCCAACGGTCTCGCAAATCTTAGTGACAATCCTGGCCTCTGGAATTGCCGCTGTTTCCAGCATCGGTACCATATGGATAACCAATGTACTGTTCAATACAACAGAAGACATTATGCGCACCGACCGCTTGGTGGTTTCAGCTCTCTTTCCGTTTGTAACGTTGATTTTCGATACCAAGCAGCGCAACAGCACAAGGGTGCTTTCGGCTATCGGGTTTGCCGTACTGTTCTCGCTCGCCGGATTTCTGTTTTAAGCTTTTAAGCCTTCACAGCACCTCAAACATTTCCGCGTTTCGACCCGGCAATTACAGCAGGCTGTTGATAGCCGCTGCCAGCTTTACATCCTTATCCGTAACTACGTCGCCTGCGTCGTGCGTGGAGAGCTTAATCTGCACGCGGTTGTACACGTTGTTCCAATCAGGATGATGGTTGTGCTTCTCTGCAAGGATGGCTACGCGCGTCATGAATGCGAAAGCCTCCGAAAAATCGGAGAATGTAAACTCCCTTACCAAAGCGTTGTTTTCGTTTTTCCAGTCTTGAACCATGGGTCAATATCTTAGTTATGTACCAGTTTCATTTCGTCAATCAACCAACTTGCTCCGGCAAATTTGTCAACCACGAAAAGAATATACCGCACATCAACCGAAATGTTCCGGCAGATGTCCGGATTGAACATGATATCGCTCATGGTACTCTCCCAGCTTCTGTCGAAATTCAGACCAATTAATTCACCGTTGGCGTTGATAACCGGGCTGCCCGAATTGCCGCCTGTAGTATGGTTGGAAGCCAAAAATGCCACATTGAGTGTGCCATCGGTAGCGTAGGGGCCAAAATCTTTCTCTTCGTAAAGGCGGATGAGGCGCTCCGGTAAATCGAACTCCACATCACCGGGCTTGTATTTGTGCATCACCCCCTCTATGGTTGTGTGGGGCAGGTAAGCCATTCCGTCCTGCGGAATACAACCTTCAACCTTTCCGTAGGTTACGCGCAAGGTGCTGTTGGCGTCAGACCAGAAAGTTCTGTCCGGAAAGAACTCCATCTGCGCTTTCACATAGATACGCATGGCTTCTTCCAGCACGGCCCGCATGGCGTCGTACTGAGGGCGGATTTGCTCGTTGAAGCCCACAAAAAACGACTGACCGAGCAAATAGGCCTCGTCATTCTTGATTTTCAGAATTTTCTTCGGGCTACCCAACTCCAATAGCTTCATCAGAGCTTCTTCATTGGCCAGTATGGATTTGGCGTAAAGGCGGTCGGCATAAGCGGAGACATTGCCTCCGTGGCGCGTTCGGATTTCCTTCACTTTTTCGGGTTGAAGCCCGGGGTCAATAGCTGCAAGATATCGCTGTATGATGACTTCAAAAACATCACGCTCCACGCGCTGGTCGCTGTCTTTAAAGTAGCGCTTCGCAGCACGAACGGCCTTTTCTCGCTCAGATTCAATTACGTCAGGCTCTGCACCCTCTTCAATCGTAGCGAACAAACCATCCAGCTTGCGAGAGAAATCAATGATTTGCGGTCCGTAGAACACTACTTCAATAAACAAATCGCGCGCAAGCTGGTAAGGCCTCATCTCTGTATGCAGCTCGTGCAGGACCGACATAACCGCCTTATAATACTCATTTTGGCTCGACGCAGCCTTCTCACTAAAGCTGCGCTCAAAGTTCCTTTTCTTTTCGAGTGCATTGAATCGCTCCAGACCCATGTTTTGGCCAATCCACTTTTTCCATGCATTGCTGATGCGCGACTGACGAGCAGCGTACTGAATACGAAGCGCATCCGATGAAGCCATGGCCGCATCAATAACCCGCAGGCTGTTTTCGCGCATATCAATACGAATGGGGTTTACCACTTCAGTAACGTACTCTACTCCCGTGCTCATCATGTATTGCTCGGTAAGACCCGGAAAACCGTACACCATGGTAAAATCGCCTTCTTTCACTCCCTTCATGGAAACGGGCAGGCTGTGCGCAGGAGCGTAGGGCTTGTTGTCGGCGGCATAATCTGCCGGCTGATTATCGGCGTTGGCGTAAATCCTGAACATGGCAAAATCGCCGGTATGACGGGGCCACACCCAGTTATCGGTGTCGCCGCCAAACTTACCGATAGAAGATGGCGGTGTACCCACAAGCCGCACATCATTAAAGGTCTTCTTCACGATTAGAATGTACTGATTGCCGTGAAAAAAGGACTTCACCTCCGCAGAATATGCCGGACCGTCCGTGGAGCGAGCTGCAATTTGAGCGCTTCGCATGGCAATCATCAGGTTGCGCTCGGCAATATCGGTCTCATCGGTAATGCCTTCCAGCACCTCATCGGTTACGTCTTCAATCCGGTCTACAAAGGAAGCGGTAAGACCTGCGCAGGGCAATTCACCACTGTGGTCCATGGCCCAGAAACCATCTTTCAGGTAATCGTTCTCTACGCTGCTCAGGCGTTGAACCGCACCGTAGCCGCAGTGATGGTTGGTCAAAATCAGTCCTTTTTCGGAAATCACCTCAGCGGTACAACCACCGCCAAAATGCACGATGGCATCCTTTAAGCTGGCCTGATTTACGGAGAAGATATCTTCTGCTGAAAGCTTTAGACCGTGTCGCTGCATATTGTCAATATCCAGCAAAATCGGAATCCACATTCCTTCGTGGGCTCTGACAATCAGGCTAAATCCAACAAGAAAAACCGTTAACCAGCTTGCTATCCTTTTCATTCCTTACAGTCTTTTGTGTGAAGAGCCACAAATATAACCCCCAAAAAGTCAACTTCAGGGATGTAGCCCATTATTCGCGGGATGGTGAAATGTAACATTCACGGAGTCCGCGCGTACACAGGCACAGCACCAATCAGCCTTACCATGCTGTTTCGCAACGCAAATACACTTTTAAAGCTCTCACTTTGTGCGACTTTTGTGCTGACTCACTTCTCAGTGAACGCACAATTAGACTGGTCTCAAACAACGGGGGCTTGTGTCGTATCGGATGTCAGCATCACCTCAACTCCCAGCCTTCCGCTGTGTGAAAATGAAGGGGTGACCTTCTCTGTAAACAACCCCGTATGGGAGGTGGCAGGCTGGGCTGTTAGCGACCACATGGATTTCAGCATCGGACCTGTTGAAGAAATCATGAATGGAGAGCCTACCATTTCATTTCCAAACGGATTTGAGCAAAATAAATTCATCCGAGCGCTGCTTGTGAATCCGGGCAGCAACCTCGTTCAATGCCCATTGTTGTATTCTCCCACCTATAATATTCCCGTTTTTCAGCCGGTTCAAAGCAACATTATCTCCAGCGATGTAAGCAGTTTTGATTGTGAATTTTCCGGTGTGCTTGAAATTTCAGGCACTCATCCCGGCAACGGCTCAAACGCCAACTTCTACTTGTGGCAAATGAGCCTGAACGGCTCAAGTTGGCAAAATATTGGAAGTGGGAGCCATTTGCAAAACATCAGTATTTCGCCTCAGCTTGGCAACAACCACCTGTATCTTCGTCGTATTGTAAATCCTCCGGCTTGTGATGCTGATACCAGCAACATATTGTTCATTACCAACAACAACCTTGCGGTTGGTGGAATTCTGACCGGCGGTGGAAGCTTCTGTGAAGAAAATGAAGCAATTTCGCTTGAATTGACCGGCTATGTAGGTGAAATTGCTCATTGGGAGCAATCACCCAACGGAACAGGCTTTGAACCCGTTCCGGATAGTGAAGGCCTCAACGTATTGAACATCACACCAACAAGTAGCAGCACAACGTACAGGGTGAGAGTGGAAAACGGTTCTTGCATCAGCACCTACAGCAACACGCAGCAAGTACAGGTGATTGAGCAATCTCAGGCCGGTGACTTTATGAACGAAACGAATGTGCAGTTTCTCTGCCCCGGAGATATTCCGGAGCCCATTACTCTTCAGAACTATGTGGGTACCGTTGTGAACTGGCATTCTTCAGCACTCCCAGACGGGCCTTGGACTCCACTAGGCGTTTCCGGCAACACTTTTCAACCCGATACTTTTACCGAAATTCAATACATCAAGGCAGAAGTTCAAAATGACGAATGTCCTTCTGTTTTTTCGGACGTTTATGCGCTGCTCCATCACCCGGACATTACCAATAACACCATTTCTGCCAGTCAACTAATCTGTGAAGGGGAATCTCCTTCAATTATACAGGGCACATTTCCCAGTGGCGGAACAGGCAATTACTCTGTAAGCTGGATTGCGAGCTCCGATGGAGAAGAGTGGGAAATGGCTTCCGGTCAATCAGGCCAGATGAACTACCAGCCCCCGGCGCTCTTTGAAACCATATTCTACAAACGGTTGATTACTTCCGGACAGTGTCTGGTGGATACAAGTAATATGGTGACCATAGAAGTTTCACCTCCTATTCAGGCCCAAATCAGTGGGGGAGGGTTTGTATGCGCAGGTAGCGAGGGTACTATCAACGTTGACTTTACGGGAATCCCGCCATTCACCCTTGTATTCAATGACGGCTCGGGTGATGTTACCGTAGAAGGAATCACAGAAACCAACTACAGTTTATCTTTCACCATTGAGCAAGACATTACAACCATTACAATACTTGCTATTGGAGACCAGATTTGTGGACTGAATGAATTTTCCGAGCAGGAAACTGTATTGTTTTGGCTGCTTCCCGAACCCACACCGCCCCAACCGGGCGATACAGCCGTGTGCGGTTTGAGCGTGAACCTCCAAGCACCAGAAAACGCAAACGAAAACTTCTTTACAAACTGGATTAACGAGGCCAATGAAATTATATCTACCAACTCCGAGCTCACTTTCAGCGCCGAAACTCCCGGCACTTATTTTCTGACACTTACCACAGGAAACGAGCTATGCGGCACAGTATACAATGCCGAGTGGAGTGTGACTTTGGACGTTCCCGAAACAGCCTTTGCAGGCGAGGATATCACGGTTTGTAACTCAGAAGCACAACTTCAGGCTGATTCAGTACTATTTGGAGTGGGCCATTGGTCAGCACCTGCCGGAATTAACGTGAATGATCCATTCAACCCCCACGCCGTTGCAAGCGGATTAGAGCCTGGCAATACCTACCCCTTGTTTTGGGTAACGCAAAGCGCGATGGGAATTTGCGGAGGCGATACTTCCGTGGT
>SKUL01000033.1 GCA_007129985.1 Flavobacteriales bacterium | reverse complement strand
TTCCCCAACCCTGCCCGCGAAGGATTTAACCTGCGTGCCCACACCGAGCTGGACCGCGATGTGGAAATTACCCTTGTGGATATCCAGGGGCGCGTAGTGCGGAACTATGGTCAGATGAACAGACACAACCTGAACCATCAGTATTTCAGCCTGGAGGGAGTTGCCGCCGGACAATACCTTGTGGTGCTGACCCATGAGGAAGGCCGGGCCTCTTTGCGCATTGTGGTGTTCTGATAATACCCGTCAAGCAGATAATCAGATTGAAACAGCCGCCTCTGCGCGGCTGTTTTTTTTGTTCGAAACCCATGACCGGCGCAGGTTTGGTATCTGCCATACATTTCAGGCACACCAGCAACGCCGCGCTATTGCTCGCGGAGTAGCGGAGCGGTAATTCCCAAAGCAGAGGGATTGACTTGGTTGAGTTCTATTACGCGCGGGAGCGGGGGGTTGGTTTTCACGTGTTGACGAGTCGCAATGATGCTGTATTTGCTCTGCATAATGAATGCGCAGAGGCAGCACGTCAAAAGCTTCCTGAATCATTTGTAGCAAACTATCTTCGTTAAGCTGAACAGATTGAATGCTTCCTTCGTACCTCCATCCTTTTCGGAATATAGAGCACAGAAAATAGTCTGAAAAGTGGATTTCCTGATCTATAGGATACTCAGATGCAGTTATATGAAAAGCGCGTTGGTTGACACGATAAGAACAGGCTGATAGGACAACACTGAAGAGGGCGAGGGTAAAAATCAGATCGCTATTATTGAGCTTAATGCGCAACCAACGACTGTATTAAATCCTTTATTCCGATAACTCTCGATTTTTGTTCCGCCTGCCTATCACAAACGTCCGCATGTGCCATCCACTTTTTGAAAGCAATGTAAAGCATATCATTCAATCTTCATTTCATCAAAACGGCGTCAAGATATTCTTTTTCTCTTGAATAGTCTCGGGCAGTGCTGCATGATATCACCACACTTTTGGCTTTTAGATTAACTGGGGCACACAAGCACCGCTGCGCTAATGCTTGCGAGAGAAGATGGTTATGTAATATCCAAACCCAAACTCGTCAAAACCACGCTTCTTTTTGATAACTTTACCCGATGCCCCGCGAGCACTCCATTTACGATTTTTCTGATCATCTGTTCTGGGATACAGAACGGAGTGAGATCGATTTGGAGCAGCACAAACCCCAGATCATATACAAGGTATTGGAATATGGGACGATGGATGACTGGCGTCTGCTTCAAATCATTTACAACAAGGAAACCCTGGCCGAAGTAGTTACCAAACTGCGTACGCTCGACCCTGTGACACTGTCATTTATTGCCCACCACCTTGGACTGGAAAAAACCGCCTTTCGATGCTACAAGAAAAAGCCGTTAGCCCACGACTTTTGGAGCTCCTGAAATACCTCATGCAACAGCCGGAGCTAAAACCTTTTGTGCTTGTAGGAGGAACTGCTTTGGCCTTGCAATTGGGTCACAGAGAATCTATGGATGCTGATTTGTTTGGCGACCAACCGCTCGAGACACTGGATTTAGCCATGATACTAAGTGGTTTCGGCAAGGTTCAATTACTTAAAAAAAGCCCGAGCATTCAGGTGTATCATGTGGATTCGATAAAAGTAGATTTTGTAAACTATCGCTACGCCTTTTTAAGGCCATTCATAGAAAAATCGGGGCTGAGGTTGGCTTCTCCGGTTGATATTGCTGCGATGAAATTAAGTGCCATTGCGGGCAGAGGAAGCAAAAAGGATTTTATTGATTTGTACCTGCTTTTGGATCACTTCACCCTTCGGGAAATGATGAATTTTTACCTTCAAAAATTTCCAGATGGATCGGAATTTCTTGTGCTTAAAAGCCTGATGTATTTTGATGATGCCGATAGCGAAGCCGCACCGAAAATGTTCGTTGATTTAACCTGGAAAGAAATCAAGCATCAGATTCGCGATGAAGTGATTAAGCTATAGGTAAAGTGTGCTGCTACGGGCACACAAGCACCGCTGCGCTAATGGTTGGGCGAGAAGAGGGCGAAAGGATTGGCTGCGCCGAATTTCATTTCGCGCACCAGCGTGGGGCGCATACCCGCTTTGCTGGCGATATTGCCGTTGTCATGAAAAGCGTAGGTTTCACTCACCGTATTCTCATCCGGCCCGATACCAGCAAGGCGGTTCAGGTGCTTGCCGTCGGTGTCGTAGAAGAAATGTTCTTCCGTGCCATGTAGATCTCTCGATAAAAGGTTGCCGGTCACAGGGTCAAATTCATATTGGAACGAAAATACGGAGTTTTGGCCGTTTAGCGCGGTGGTGGTTGAGGGAAAGAAATCATCATCGTACGTTTTGGTGATGCTAAGCCCGTTACCCAATTCATATCAGGTAATCTGACCCTGGGCGAAAGGATTGGCTTCGTAGAATTTCATTTCGCGCGGGAGCGGGGGGTGTTGTTGGACTGGGATCCCCCGCTAGCCCAGCGGCATTTATTTCATCCTCGAAATATACTCCTTAAAACCCATTTGAACTAAAGAATCCCAGTGGTGTTGTTCGAGTTGAAAGTTGTAAACCTCAGGTTCATGATGATTTTGTTGATCTACAAAACGTGCATATTGACGATAAACGAGGTTTCCCTCATCAAACACCAATAACCAAAGATTTAAAGTAGTGGTAAATGTTGTACCACCGTGTAAAATGCCGTAGTTTGACCAAATAGCGCTGTAATTATAAATGAGAACCGGTACAACGATTTTGCCTGTATCGGGAATGATGTCATGTTCCCTGAGGAAAACACTCAATCGTTCATCATCATAAAACTGTTTTGGTGAATAATCCTTTTGTTCTATTTGAATATAGCGAACAGTGTCAGTTTGACTCACAAATGGAATGTGCCTAATTGCGCTTCTAAAATATTGAAAAACTGAGTCCGGGGGAAGGTCCATATCAACGTAGCGGTACTTGAATTTGTGTTCATGGAAACCATAAAACCAAGCAGGCATCATCAGAGTATCTTTTTTGGAATAGGTATCTGAATATATAGATTTCCATGGGGTCCCATGAAATCCCGGCCCGTAGCCACCGCAACCATACATCAGTAGCGGAAAACAGACACAAAACCAGTGAATTGTTCTCACCCTAGAAACCAATTAACAATGATTTAAGAAGAGAAAGTCCGGTTTTTTTCTGTTGAGAACCTCCGGTGTATTGATAGTTAAAACCACCCTTGGCTCTACCCGCTGAAATCCAATCAGGGATTAATGCTCCCACTGTCATTGCAGATTTACTGGTAGATAGTAAATGCTTTGATAGTCGGGAGAAATCAGTTCGGTCTTTCAATAAATTGTCAATGCCCGTACTGCTCTCATACATCACAGTCCCCGCGATCCCACCACTCGCAAAAATGGTTGCATGCTCTAACTGTGTTCGGCTGGTAAAATCTTCTTGATAAGAAAAAGCAAAATCATAGGCGGTGCTTTGAATGCCATATGTTAGGAATTTATTTGTCAATTGGTCAAATTTGCTTTTTCCGCCAATGAGTTTGCGACTGGTAATTAACATTTCCCATGACGATAAAATTTATTTCATCCTCGAAATATACTCCTTAAAACCCATTTGAACTACAGAATCCCAGTGGTGTTGCTCTATTTGATATCCATATGGCTCCTTATGATCGAGCAAGGTACTTTCCAAATTATAAGCACATTCACGAAACGATAAACGATTATTTTTGATTATCAACTGACAAACAAATAATCTATTCACATGATGAATACCCGCATTAGATGAACTATATAAGCCGCCAGCTACAAGGTCCAATCCTGAAGTATAAATTTGAATTAGTGGAATTATGACATTCCTATCATTCAGAACTATGTCATGTTTAGCCATAAACTCGTCAATATTTTCCTTCTTCGACCATTCTTTATTCATGTATTCTTTGTGACTCAATTCAATAAAGCGCAATGTGTCTTGATGAAATTTTATTGGGAGGTGTTCGAGAGCATTTAGATAGTGCTGAAATACGGAATCGGGGTTGTAATTTAAAGGAGTATAGCGAGCTTTCAACTCTCGGTTATAAAAGCTGTAAAAAAAGTATGGTATGTGCAAAGTGTCAGATGAGTAGAGTTGATCTGCTCCTATTTTTGACGATGCAGGTACACGATGAATACCGGGATAATACATAGTGCAGCCATAAATCAGGAAAGAAATTCCAATAAACAAAAAAAGCTGGTGTTTTCTTTTAAAAACCATACAACAATGCTTTAAACATTGACAAACCGGTTTTGTTTTGTTGGACCCCCCGCTCCCGCGCGAATCCTTTCGCGTGGGCAGTAAACTTGATGCGGAATTGATTCTGTTTATTTCTTGGCTCCATTTCACCCCACTAAAATAACATTTTCCAGTAAGCCGATCTCCCCG
>SKUL01000002.1 GCA_007129985.1 Flavobacteriales bacterium | reverse complement strand
GATAACTCCTCCTCTTAACCTTCCAGCACCGGGCAGGTGTCAGGCCTTATACATCATCTTTCGATTTAGCAAAGCCATGTGTTTTTGATAAACAGTCGCCTGGGCCTTTTCACTGCGGCCCCCACAAGTGGGGGCGCCTCTTCTCCCGAAGTTACGAGGCGATTTTGCCTAGTTCCTTAACCACGATTCACTCGAGCACCTTAGGATTCTCTCCTCGACTACCTGTGTCGGTTTGCGGTACGGGTACCTTATACCTGAAGCTTAGAGGTTTTTCTTGGGAGTCAGATTACACCTACTATCCACGCCTCCGAAGATTTGTGGTACTATCGTGATTCAGCACACCCGGCGGATTTACCTACCAGGCGTATACCTATTCACTTCAACGTACTATTCCGTCAGTACGCGAGGCTTTCACTTCTCCGTCACCCCATCGCAGTATAAGCTAGTACAGGAATATTAACCTGTTGTCCATCGACTACCCCGTTCGGGTTCGCCTTAGGTCCCGACTAACCCTGAACCGATTAGCGTTGTTCAGGAAACCTTAGTCTTTCGGTGGGCGGGTTTCTCGCCCGCCTTATCGTTACTTATGCCTACATTTTCTTTTCCAGTTGCTCCAGCATACCTTACGATACACCTTCAGCGCTTGCTGGAATGCTCCCCTACCACTCTGATTTACATCAGAATTCATAGCTTCGGTAGTATACTTATGCCCGATTATTATCCACGCCCGGCCGCTCGACTAGTGAGCTGTTACGCACTCTTTAAATGAATGGCTGCTTCCAAGCCAACATCCTAGCTGTCAGTGCAGCCGGACCACGTTTGATCAACTTAGTATACATTTTGGGACCTTAGCTGATGATCTGGGTTCTTTCCCTCTCGGACACAGACCTTAGCACCCATGCCCTCACTGCCGTACATATCTTATAGCATTCGGAGTTTGTCAGGGTTTGGTAGGCGGTGAAGCCCCCTAGCCCAATCAGTAGCTCTACCTCTATAAGACTCAATTACGACGCTGCACCTAAATGCATTTCGGGGAGTACGAGCTATTTCCCAGTTTGATTGGCCTTTCACCCCTACCCACAGCTCATCCCAAGACTTTTCAACGTCAACGGGTTCGGTCCTCCACTCTGTGTTACCAGAGCTTCAACCTGGCCATGGGTAGATCACAAGGTTTCGCGTCTACCCCCACTAACTATTCGCCCTATTCAGACTTGCTTTCGCTTCGGCTTCAGACTTCAAAGTCCTTAACCTCGCTAGTGAGGAGTAACTCGTAGGCTCATTATGCAAAAGGCACGCAGTCACCCCGATATAAATCGAGGCTCCTACCGCTTGTAGGCGCACGGTTTCAGGTACTATTTCACTCCCCTTTTCGGGGTACTTTTCACCTTTCCCTCACGGTACTGGTTCACTATCGGTCTCTCAGTAGTATTTAGCCTTACCGGATGGTCCCGGCTGGTTCAGACAGGGTTTCACGTGCCCCGCCCTACTCAGGATACTGCTAGGTAGCAAATCGATTTCGCATACAGGACTATCACCTGCTATGGTTACACTTTCCAGAGTATTCTGCTATCGATTTACAGTCCACGTTGCAGTCCTACAACCCCACCCATGCATAATACATCGGTGGTTTGGGCTGTTTCCCTTTCGCTCGCCGCTACTTAGGAAATCACTATTGTTTTCTATTCCTCCAGGTACTTAGATGTTTCAGTTCCCTGGGTTTGCCCCCTTTCGGGTATCACGACTTCATCGTGATGGGTTTCCCCATTCGGAAATCTTCGGATCAAAGGTTATGTGCACCTCCCCGAAGCTTATCGCAGCTTATCACGTCCTTCATCGCCTCTGAGAGCCAAGGCATCCGCCATGCGCCCTTACTAGCTTTTAAGAAATGCTCGAATTTCAAAAAAATTGAGATTCAGCTTAAACAAGATGTCAAAGAACTTTTTCCGACAAATTCGGAACAGTGGATATCTACCGGAATCGAACCGGTTTCTCGGAAATACCGCGCTCCCTCTGAGCAAAGCATCCATATGTCAAATAAATCAACCACCGTTGCGGTTGTATCTCTTCGGTGCATTCGCATCCGAATCTGGCCTGTTGGCCGGGGTGGAGAATATCGGAGTCGAACCGATGACCTCCTGCGTGCAAGGCAGGCGCTCTAGCCAGCTGAGCTAATTCCCCATTTTATCCGTAGTCCTGAGCAGACTTGAACTGCTGACCTCTACATTATCAGTGTAGCGCTCTAACCAGCTGAGCTACAGGACTAAGTAAAATGAGAACTCATTCCAACAAAAAGATATGTAATAGTGTGAAATGAACCTTCCCAAGAAGAGAAGGTTGCTCTCTAAAAAGGAGGTATTCCAGCCGCACCTTCCGGTACGGCTACCTTGTTACGACTTAGCCCCAGTTACTAGTTTTGCCCTAGGCGGCTCCTTGCGGTGACCGACTTTAGGCACCCCCAGCTTCCATGGCTTGACGGGCGGTGTGTACAAGGCCCGGGAACGTATTCACCGCACCATGGCTGATGTGCGATTACTAGCGATTCCAGCTTCATAGAGTCGAGTTGCAGACTCCAATCCGAACTGAGGCGAGCTTTGGAGATTAGCATCCCTTCGCAGGGTAGCTGCCCATTGTACTCGCCATTGTAGCACGTGTGTAGCCCAGGACGTAAGGGCCGTGATGATCTGACGTCATCCCCACCTTCCTCACAGCTTGCGCTGGCAGTTTTCCTAGAGTCCCCGGCATTATCCGCTGGCAACTAAGAATAGGGGTTGCGCTCGTTATAGGACTTAACCTGACACCTCACGGCACGAGCTGACGACGACCATGCAGCACCTTGCAGTCCGTCCGAAGAAGGGCTGGTTTCCCAGCCTGTCGTTCTGCATTTAAGCCCTGGTAAGGTTCCTCGCGTATCATCGAATTAAACCACATGCTCCACCGCTTGTGCGGGCCCCCGTCAATTCCTTTGAGTTTCAGCCTTGCGGCCGTACTCCCCAGGTGGATCACTTAACACTTTCGCTAGGTCACTGACTGTATATCGCCAATGACGAGTGATCATCGTTTACGGCGTGGACTACCAGGGTATCTAATCCTGTTTGCTCCCCACGCTTTCGTCCCTCAGCGTCAATAATGGACTAGTGAGCTGCCTTCGCAATCGGTGTTCCATGACATATCTAAGCATTTCACCGCTACATGTCATATTCCGCCCACTTCGTACATATTCAAGAAAATCAGTATCAAAGGCAATTCTACAGTTGAGCTGCAGGATTTCACCTCTGACTTAATCTTCCGCCTACGGACCCTTTAAACCCAATAAATCCGGATAACGCTTGCACCCTCCGTATTACCGCGGCTGCTGGCACGGAGTTAGCCGGTGCTTATTCATATGGTACCTTCAGCCCCCGACACGTCGGGGGGTTTATTCCCATATAAAAGCAGTTTACAACCCAGAGGGCCGTCTTCCTGCACGCGGCATGGCTGGGTCAGACTTTCGTCCATTGCCCAATATTCCTCACTGCTGCCTCCCGTAGGAGTCTGGTCCGTGTCTCAGTACCAGTGTGGGGGATCACCCTCTCAGGCCCCCTACCCATCGTAGCCTTGGTGAGCCGTTACCTCACCAACTAGCTAATGGGCCGCATGCCTATCTCTAACCGCCGGAGCTTTAATGTCAAAAACATGCGAATTCGACATATTATGGGGTATTAATCCCGATTTCTCGGGGCTATCTCCCAGTTAGAGGTAAGTTGCATACGTGTTACGCACCCGTGCGCCGGTCGTCAGCGGAAAGCAAGCTTTCCCTGTTACCCCTCGACTTGCATGTGTTAGGCCTGCCGCTAGCGTTCATCCTGAGCCAGGATCAAACTCTCCGTTGTAAATAGACTTTTTGTTCTATTGAACAGTTTGTTTGAATCAACCGACTCTTCTTTTAAAACTTGAATTGACAAGTTCGGGATGGTTCATTTCACTTACTATTACAATACCTCAAAGAACTTTATTTCTGAGAACAGAAAATTCGTTTTTTCAAAATCGGGCTGCAAAGATACATGCGGTTTTTCATTCCCGCAAACATCTCGTCAAAAGTTTTCAACAATTAGCGAAACTTGCTCTTCCAGACCCCTCTTTTCCCTTCGTCTGAAGGTCACCTTGCGTTCAAAGCGGCTGCAAAAGTACAGCACTTTTTGAAACGCACAAGCACTTGCATCAAAAAAATCGAGTAGAAATTTGTTAAATAGCGTAATTTGCTGACTACGTGTGAGAAAAATTTACGGGGTTGTGCTGGAAAGCGGAACAGATTTACCATTCATGAGCCTTCCGCCATGCAGAGCGAAGTCTATCAGCCAGCTAGCAACTTCCGGCGGGTGATGGGGCGCCTCGTATCCCGGAAAAGCCTCAGCCAACATCTCAGTTTGAACAGCACCAAGGTTTACTCCATTCACGTGGACTCCGGTTCCCTTAAACTCCTCCGCCAAACATTCCGTAATGCCAACAAGCGCCATCTTACTCGAACTGTAGGCCGACAAGCCCGCAAACTTGGCGGAGCCCTGCACGCCTCCCATGCTACCTATATTAACAACATGGGCTTCTCCGGCAGCCTTCAACCAGGGGTAGAGTAACTGAATGAGACGATACGGTCCGTATACATTGGTAAGATAGCACTGCTCCCACTCCTCGCGAGAGATGTCCACAAAAGGTTTGTTCACGAGAGCACCTGCATTATTGATGAGCACATCCAGTTTACCTGCTTCCTTTAGTACTGACATCAGTTCTTCCGGAAGATGCTGCTCGGTAACATCGTGCTGAAAGCAAAAGAAACCGCTGAGGCCTGCTTCCGTGCATTCCTGCTCCAGCGCGTGAAGTGCGTCCTGACTTCTGGCCAGCCCGATCACCTTTACATCCGGCATGGCGGACATCTGCAGAAACATGGCCCTACCTATTCCGCGACTTACACCCGTTATCAAAACAAGCTTCTCTCTATTGGTTGTATTCATTGTCTGTATCTTTGTTCTTATGAAAACTGGAAGTATCGCAATCAAATTGCTTTTGGTGCTTTCCCTGACGGCTGCCATACAAAGCTCCCGGGCTCAGGGTTTGTTCACTTCGGACGAGCTCAAAAATATGCCTTTTAAAGAACGTATCTACTACGGGGGTATGCTCGGTGCCGGCTTTGGTACCATTACCAGCGTGCAGGTTGCTCCGGTGGTTGGTTACAGAATACTTCCCCGGTGGTCGGCCGGAGTAGGGGTACAATACCAGTACTTTCAAGACAACCGTCCGCCTTCATACAATACACATGTGTACGGGGGAAATGTGCACTCGCGTGTTTTCATCCTCGAAACCATCTTTGCCCACGCAGAATTTGAAGTACTGAGTTTTGAAGGCTGGGACCGCACACAGGAATTCAAATTTCACCGCATGACCGTGCCCCATTTGTTTATTGGAGGCGGTTATTTTATGCCGGCCGGCAGAAGATCAGGGTTGGCAATTACTGCCCTTTACGACCTGGTGCAAGACCTCAACTCTCCCTACATCGGAAACTTTGTTATCCGAATGGGGTTCATCTTTTAATCTGCTTCACTCAACGCCCCTGCATTTCGCGGGCAATGGCGTGGTCATATATCTCGCGGGCTTCATCCATAAAGCCGTAGTGGTTGTCGTCAATTACCATTTTACCTTTGGTAACGTGCCCCAGCATAAGGTTAGGTACGTTCGTAGTGCTCAGCACTTTCAGAAAAGCGTCTTCCTGATCGCTGCTTACTGCCACCACTACTCTGCTCTGGGCTTCTCCAAAGAGGAAAGCATCCAGGCGAATTTCAGAATCGCTGAGAATATCAAAACCCAATCCGTTGGGAAGTCCCATTTCAACAAGCGTCACGAAAAGTCCGCCATCGGCTACGTCGTGTGCCGCATTGATGACCTGATCGGTGATGAGTTTGCCCACCAGCTCGTGTAGTTTGACTTCTTCATCGAGGTTGAAGTAAGGAGCGGGAGATAACTCAATTCCGTGCATAGACGCCAGGTACTCAGAGGAACCAAGGTCATTTTTTGAAGCCCCCAGCAAGAAAATCAGGTCGCCCTTCTGCTTGAAATCGAGGGTCATGATTTTGTTCTTATCGGGGATAATACCTACCATTCCGATGGTTGGCGTAGGGAATACCGGGCGTGTGCTTCCATCCGGAGCCACAGATTGGTTGTAGAAACTCACATTTCCTCCGGTAACAGGTGTCTTGAGCCTTTCGCAAGACTTGCTCATACCTTTGATAGCACCCACGAACTGCCAGTAAACTTCCGGACTGTAGGGGTTACCAAAATTCAAACAGTTGGTAATGGCCGATGGCTGACCTCCGGTGCATACAATATTTCGGGCAGCCTCTGCTACTGCAATGGCCGCACCCTGCTCGGGGTCATTGTTGACGTAACGAGCGTTGCAATCAACGGTGAGAGCCAGCGCTTGAGACGCTCCTTTTATACGCACCACACCGGCATCCGTAGGTCCATTGGTGCTCATGTTGGCTGTGCCAACCATGGAGTCGTACTGTTCCCAAATCCACTTTTTGGAGGCGATATTGGGGTTGCCCAACATTTCTCGCGCCGTCATCACGTAGTCGTCCGGTTCCTGCACTTGCTCAATGCTGAACTTCTGAGCCTCGGCATAGTAGGCAGGCTCATTAAACTCGCGCTCATACACGGGTGCACCTCCACCCAGTACAAGACTGTGGGCAGATACATCGGCCACCAATTCGCCGTGCATATAATATCGTAAGCGGTCGCCTTCGGTTACTTCACCGATGTGGGCCGCGTTCAAATCCCATTTATCAAAAATGCGGAGTACTTCGTCTTCGCGCCCTTTTTTCACCACAATCAGCATGCGCTCCTGTGATTCTGACAGCAGAATTTCAAAAGGCTTCATATCGTCCTGACGCATCGGCACCTTGTCCAGATGAATTTCCATTCCAACGCCTCCGGCAGCACTCATCTCAGAAGTTGAACAAGTAATTCCGGCAGCACCCATATCCTGCATACCGATTACAGCGTCGGTTTTGGCGAGCTCAAGGGTGGCTTCCAACAGCAATTTCTCCTGGAAAGGGTCGCCCACCTGAACAGCAGGCAAGTCTTTTACCGATTCTTCTGACATATCCTTCGACGCGAAGGACGCGCCCTGAATTCCGTCTTTTCCGGTAGCTGAGCCTACGATGAACACGGGGTTTCCAACACCCGATGCCCTGGCCGAAATCATGGTTCCAACTTCCATAATCCCCACCGACATAGCATTTACCAGTGGATTGGCGCTGTAGCACTCGTTGAAGAATACCTCACCTCCCACAACCGGAATCCCGAAAGCATTTCCGTAGTCGCCAATACCTTTTACCACTCCTTTCAGGAGCCACTTGGTTCGGTCTTCAGAAAGTTTTCCGAAACGAAGCGAATTGAGCTGAGCAATAGGACGCGCGCCCATGGTAAAGATGTCGCGGTTGATACCTCCCACGCCGGTAGCAGCACCCTGGTAGGGTTCGATGGCAGATGGGTGGTTGTGCGATTCTATCTTGAAGGCGCAGGCAAGTCCCTCGCCGATGTCTACCAATCCGGCATTCTCTTCACCGGCCTTCACCAACATGTGCGGACCATCTTTGGGCAATTTCTTGAGCCACAGAATGGAGTTTTTGTAGGAGCAGTGCTCCGACCACATTACCGAGTAAATAGCCGTTTCCGTGAAATTGGGCGTGCGGCCCATGATTTCGCAAATCTGCTTGAATTCACTCTCCATCAAGCCCAAATCTTTGGCTTGTTCCAATGTTGCTACATCTTTGATTGCACTTTCCATTCTGCCTTGTATTTGCCGCAAAGGTAGGCAAAGTCAAGCGGTAAGCAGTCTTAAGCATGCATTAGTTTTCACCGGGATTGTTGAAAAATTACCCCGTTGTCGGTCTTTTTTCCGCATCCATCAAAAACCATCATCCACTATATTTGTACGGGGTGCTATTTGCACCCTTCTTCCAATGAACCCAACCCCATTAACCGGTGCCGTGCAGAGGGATTCTGCGCTCACCAACCCAAGGGCTGTATCTCCGTCGGAGCGCCGCTATTTGCAACTGCTCAAAGAGGTGATTATTGATGTTGACAATGCCCATCGTTTTCAGCTCACCCCCTACCCGCCCGACCGCAGCTACTGGCTGAAGCGAACTGCCATCAATTCGCTTATCAACACACTGAGCAAGAAAGGCCTCACCATCACGGGTGTGAATGCTCGGGGAGCCACCGACCGTGAAATCGGACTTGGTTGGCCCATCAACGGCTACAGCATGATAGGAATGAAGCGCCTGAACAACATCCAGTACTGCCTGGAGCAGGTCTTTGCCGATGGCATCCCCGGCGATTTTATCGAAACCGGCGTATGGAGAGGAGGAGCCTGTATTTTTGCTCGTGCCATTTGTGAGGTGTACAATGAAAACAGAAACATATGGGTGGCCGATTCCTTTGAAGGACTCCCCAAACCCAATGTGGAACTTTACCCTGAAGACAAAGGCGACGACCTTTACAGCATTGAGCAGCTCAGGGTTTCGTTGGAACAGGTTCAGGAGAATTTCAAGCGATTTGATTTGTTGGACGACAAAGTGCACTTCCTGAAGGGCTGGTTCAAAGACACTTTACCGTCGGCTCCTATCGAGAAATTGGCTGTGGTGCGATTGGATGGTGATATGTACGAATCAACCATGGACGCCCTAAAAAGCCTCTACCCGAAACTATCTACAGGTGGTTTTTTGATTGTGGATGACTACGGCGTAATACCCGCTTGCCGAAAAGCTGTACACGATTACCGGGATGAACACGGCATCACCGACGAAATCATAGATATTGACGGCTCGGGGCACTTCTGGCGTAAATCGGGCAACTAAGGCCATGGGCTGAAAAACCTATTTTTACAGGCCAAAGCGCCGAACTGTGATTCTTTTTCTGTTATACCTTATTGTATTTAGCTTCATAATCTGGCGCTCGGGATGGTTTTCGTTGGCCGGCATACACAGGTGGTTTATTCTTGCTGGATTTTGGTTGAAACTGCTCGCAGGAATTGCTTTTTGGGCCGTGTACTCATTTCACTACGGAGTTGAACATGGAAGCGATGCCTTCGCCTACTTTGATGAAGGCCAAATGCTTCACCGCGTTTTTTACGAAAGTCCGATTGATTTTTTCAGACTGCTGTTTTCCACCAACCCCAGCGACCCTGTTCTGCAGGAATACATCGCCCCCATGGACCGCTGGAACCGCGCTGTAAACTACGGAGTACTGAACGACAATCCCACCATCATCAAATTCAACGCGTTGGTAATGTTCTTCTCGGGCGGATATGTTCACACCCATACGCTTTTTATGGCCTTTGTCAGCTTTTCGGGGCTGGTGCTGTGGTATCGTTTTTTTACCACATGGCTCACGGAAACACCGAGGCTGTTTTTGTTTGCAGCCCTCATTTTACCCCCTTCTCTTCTTTTTTGGGGAGGTGGCGTGATGAAGGAGGGGCTCTTGATTTTTGGTCTCGGGCTTCTCTTTTTCGGAATTGCTGAATTGAAAAACAAAAACTTCAAGGGCGTCATCTGGATGTTGCTTGCTTCCTTTTTGCTGCTCTTCACCAAGGCCTACGTACTCATTGCCTTCGCACCCGCCATGCTTTTTCTGGTGCTGACGATTTTTGGGAATCCTCGTCATTTGGCTCTGAAATTCGTTGGACTTCACGCTGTGCTTTTTGCCTTTGTGCTTTCATTGGGCCTTTGGGTGAACGACTACAATGTGTTTCACATGTTTCAGCTCAAGCAAAAAGACTTCTACAACGTGAGTGAAACGCAGGACGCGAGCAGCACTGTGCCCATTCCTCCACTGAATCATTGGACGGATATGATTCTGAATGCGCCTACGGCAATCTTCAACACCTATTTCCGACCCCATTTACTGGAGGCCAACAGCCTTACATTCCTGATTTCGGCGCTGGAGAACCTCTTTTACCTTCTGCTTATTGCTGCTGCCATTGTCCGGTTTAAAAGGCCCCGAGGCGATATGGCCACTATGGCACTCTTCTGTTTGTCGTGCATTATAGGTCTGGGTCTGCTGATTGGTTTGGTTACTCCGGTGCTGGGTGCGTTGGTTCGATACAAAATACCCGCGCTTCCGTTTCTGGTGGTGCTGTGCGGAGTCGTGATGCACCCCACGCTGGCATCTTTATCTTTGAGGCTTCAAACTATCATTCAACCCAAGCAAAGAAAATCATGAAAACCGTACTGGTAACCGGTGCTACAGCCGGAATCGGAGAAGCCATCGCCACCATTTTTGCACGCGCAAACTACCGCGTTATCATCACCGGAAGAAGAAAAGAGCGCTTGCAAAATTTGCAGGACGAGCTCGAAATGAACTATGGTGCTCAGGTACTTTCACTCTGTTTTGATGTGCGAAAGCGCGACGAAGTAAACCGTGCCATTGATAGCCTCACCGGCGATTGGAAGGAGGTTGAAATACTCGTAAACAACGCAGGGCTTGCCATGGGGCGCGATACGGTTGACAAGGCCGAGCTCGATGACTGGGACACCATGATTGATACCAATATCAAGGGTTTGCTCTACATCACCCGCGCACTGTCTCCCCAAATGGTAAAGCGGAAAAGCGGACATATTTTCAACATCGGCTCCATTGCCGGAAAAGAAACCTACTATCAGGGAAACGTGTATTGCGCCACCAAGCACGCCGTAGACTCGCTCACCAAAGCCATGCGTATTGACCTGCTTGAGCACAACGTCAAGGTAACCGGCGTTTGCCCCGGGATTGTAGAAACCGAATTTTCTTTGGTGCGATACAAGGGTGATGCAGAGCGAGCAAAGAAAATTTACGAAGGCTACCACCCGCTTCGTCCGCGCGATGTGGCCGAGGTTGTCTTTTTTGCTGCCACGCGTCCGCCCCATGTGTGCCTCAACGACATTGTGCTCACGCCAACCACTCAGGCCAGTTCGTTTTACTCAAGAAAAAACAACCAGTAATGCGTTTTTCCGTCGCGCCGCTTTTGGCCTCACTCTCTTTTTTGACTTTATTCTCTTGTCACTATCAACACATGGACGCTGACCTCATCATCCACAATGCAACGATTTATACCATGGATGCAGCGCGCACCAAAACCGAGGCCATGGCCATTAAAGATGGCGTGGTACTCGCCACCGGTCCGGAGCGTGAAATCCTGAACCGATACAGCGCCCCCGAAAAAATTGACGCGCGCAAACAGCCGGTTTACCCGGGTTTTATTGACGCCCATTGTCACTTTCTATACTACGGTCAATCGCTACGAGAAGCCGAATTGATGGGTTCTGCATCAATGGAGGAAGTGGTTGACCGACTAAAAAATTCTACAACCGGTCGTGGAGGCTGGCTTCTGGGAAGAGGTTGGGACCAAAACGAGTGGGAAGACAAGCGTTTCCCGACCAGCGCATTGCTGGACGAAGCCTTTCCGGATGTGCCCGTGTACATCGCCCGCGTGGATGGACATGCTGCGGTGGTGAACAAAAAGGCGCTCGAACTTGCGGGCATTGACGGTCCCCGTGAGGTGGAAGGCGGAAAAATTGAACTGGACAATGGGGTGCCCTCAGGTTTGTTGATTGACCGCGCCATGGAACTGGTGCAAGCCGTGATACCCCCGTTTACCGATGAGGATATTGAAGCAGCCATCAAACTGGCGCAGGACAAATGCTTCGCCGCCGGAATTACCTCGGTGGCCGATGCGGGGCTACCGGCTTCTATGATTCGCAAGCTGCACGCACTGGATGAGCGCGGTGTGCTGAAAATGCATATCTACCAGATGCTATCGCCGGATGATGAGGCCGAAAGCTGGATGCAAAACGGACATTTTGAATCGGAGCACATAGTGGTGCGTTCGCTCAAGCTTTTTTCTGACGGGGCGCTGGGGTCACGAGGTGCAGCGATGATAGAGCCCTATTCTGACGACCCGGACAATCACGGTTTGATACTTAATCCGGCGAGCTATTACCAGGAGTGGGCCGGCCGATGTACGGCATACGACTACCAACTGGTAACACATGCCATTGGCGATAGCGCAAACCGCGAAGTACTGGGCTGGTACGCCGACGAGCTGGGCGGCACCAACGACAAACGCTGGCGCATTGAACACGCACAGGTGGTACACCCCGATGATATTCAGAAGTTTGGTGAATACAGCATCATTCCCTCCATGCAACCCACACACGCTACGTCGGATATGTTCTGGGCTGTGGACAGGCTGGGCGAACGCATCCGCGATTCGTATCGTCTGGAAACGCTGCGTCAGCAATTGGGCATGGTTCCGCTGGGCACAGATTTTCCGATAGAGGATATTGACCCCTTGCAAACTTTTTTCGCGGCTGTATTTCGCACCACCCAAGACGGCCGACCGGAAGGAGGTTTTCAGATGGAGGATGCGCTGAGCCGCGAGCACGCGCTGATGGGTATGACCATGTGGGCCGCCATTGCCAACTTTGAGGAAAACCGACGTGGAAGTCTGGAGCCCGGCAAAATAGCCGATGTGGTCATTCTGAACCGAGACCTGATGACTGCCTCTGCTGCCGACTTCAAAAATATTGAAGTGCAGATGACGTTTGTAAAGGGTGAAAAAGTTTATCAGGCATATTAGCACTGCATGGCTCTTGCTTCTGGTCACTACTGCGGGAAGCCATGCTCAGGAAGCCTTTCCCGGATTTACAAGGTCGCAGATAAAAGAGCTGCACACGGCGAAGAACGACGCATCTCACAGTAAGGAAGAACAAAAGGTAATTCTCGTGATGAACCTCGTGAGGCACAACGGCACCGTTTTTTGGGACTCCATTGCCGCGCCCTTCATCCGCGAAAACGAAATCGAAAATAGCCGTTATGTAAAAAGCCTTGAGCGCGATATGAAGGAGGTTCGCAATTTACCTCCGCTAAAGCCCGATCAAATTCTGCGAAGGGCTGCACAAAAGCACGCCGTTTCGAGTGGAAGGGCCGGGACGCTGGGACACGACTCGCCCGCAGGGAGCTTTGAATCCCGCCTGAAGCACGTGCTCAAAACCCATCATTTTGTGCTTGAAAACTGCGATTACGGCTCCAATGATGCGCTGGACATTGTTATGAACCTGCTCATTGATGAAGGAATTCCCGGTGTTGGGCATCGTAAAAACATTTTTCACCCTGACATTGATGCTGTGGGAGTATCCATCGCGCCGCACAAAAGCTACGACCACAACTGTGTGCAGGTTTTTGGTCAATTGAAAAGCCCATAACTTTTGCTAACTTCGGGCAAAAACTACGATATGCGATTTTCTGCCTTTGTATTCATGATTCTTTTGGTCGGTTGCGGACTTGAGCCTTCGGAGCCAAGTGTGAGGCATTTCTCGGTTTCTGACAGGCCCGATCCAGCTCACAACTCCCGAAATTCGATTGATTACTGGGGAGTTTATCAGGGTACTGTGCCTTGCGCTGATTGTGCAGGCATTGAAATGACCCTTGTTATCCATGAAAATGACACCTACGAGCGTTTTCTAAAGTACTTGGGGAAGGGCGATTCTGAAATGATAGAACAGCGAGGTTCTTTTGAATGGAACGAAGCCGGAAGTGCCATCACGCTTGAGGAAAGGCACGGATCCACCAAATACCGGGTGGGTGAAACAGCTCTGCTACAGCTCGATACGGAAGGTGAGGTTATCACAGGTGATCTCGCGGACAAGTATGTTCTGGAAAAGAGATAAACCGAACCAGGTTCCGTAAAGTACACATCATTTACGGCTTGTTTTCTTAGTACGCCAGCAACGAGGGATTCGCCTCCCAACGGATATCATAGACCCCCTCATCTGCAACGACCATGATGCCTTCATCGGTAAAAAATGCGTAGTGGCCGTTGGGCAATTCGGCAGTCATTGACAGTTCGCTATCGGCCAGATAATGAGCATTACCATCTGTGAAGATGTGCATATCATTGTGTGAATCCATCAGCCGATATGCGTGTTCCATCGGTACGCGATCAATCAGTTCGTCATCATCATCCAAAATCAACATATCTCCGTTCGCAACACCAATGATATGTGAAAACCTCGGATGGTGACTCACAGGAAAGAATCGCTCATCGGATAAGTCGTAGAATTCCTCGTGAACAAAAAACGCGTCCTGATTTCCTTCAGCGCCCGCAATCATACGGGTATAAGCCCAAATACCATTGGACAAGTTGTAGCGGATGACACTGTTGCGAGTGAGCATTCGGGCATCTTGGCCACTCACATGGAGATCCAGAATGTGTTCTCCTCCGCACTCAATGGGTTTTAAAAACCTGGCCGCTCCGTCGTACTCATCAAAAGCCGCAATGGTTGGCGCACCCGTTCTCATGGGCTGGCCGTAAGAGTCATAGCCCAAACCGGTATTTACCAACGACACCAATCCCTGATAGACCGTGAGCAATGACTGGCTTCCCATTTCTTTTGGCAGTCGCTGCGTCCAGACCTGCTTACCGTCCGGGCCAATTTTGGCAATGTGCTTTTTATCGGCAGCGTAGATAAACTCATTGTGCACCACCATATTGGACTGTAATTCCTGCTTGGTATATCCTTCAGGGTCAGGCACAACCATTACCCCCAAAAGTCCAAAAAGTATTCCAGCGCCGATAGATGCCCCGATTGCAGCGCCGTCTGCTTTCCTCGTTTTCAGCTTGTAATCCCAGGTATCACCATCCTTAAAACTAACGCGATGCAAGCCAAAATTCGACCTAAAAACCATCATACTATCTCCGTAAATATGAAGGTCTTCGTACTCCTGACCGAAAAACACCGGAGCTCTCCAGATTTCTGAGCCGTCATTTAAATCAACAGCTCTTACTTTTTGGCCCAGTTCGCCACCGGCTAGCTTATGAAAGCCCACACCTACGTTTTTTTCATTGTCGAAATGGATGAATCGTGTTTTGGTGGACCACAATTCTTCGCCCGTTTCAAGATTGTACCATTTGCAGAATTTTAAACCCTCAACCGCTAGGAAATCTCCTTCGAGCAACAACGACACCCGATGATTTTCAAGATTCAACCCCCAGAGCCTGCTTCCGTCTGAAACTCGGTATGCCAATAACCTGCACCCGTCAGGTTCGCCCCACTTGTTGTGGGCGGCGATTGATTTTACGAGGATCATTTGTTTTTCCGGCACAGACAAAACCTCGACAACACTTCCGGGGAAATTGTATTTCAAGCCAATGATTGGCTCCACATTTTCAACGACATAACCGGCTTCAACCGGTTCACCGATTGGCTGTGCTATTATTACAAGTTGAGCGATTGCTACTGTCTGAAACGCAAGAAAAAGACTGATTTTTTTCATCATGGCAG
>SKUL01000052.1 GCA_007129985.1 Flavobacteriales bacterium | reverse complement strand
GAAAAATCAAAAAGCATCAGAAGCGAGAGCAGTACCAGAAAGTCAATGGGTTTGCCTATTTCTGAAAAGCGTATGAAATCTCAGGATGCCGACGCCAGCGTAGCTATTAGCGATCACTACGATGATAATGGCAAGGCGGCCGGCACCAGGGTTATCCTCCGGCTTCCACTCAAATACCTCAATAATTAACCATTCAAGGTCATGGAAAAACTTCGTACCATATTGATTGATGATGAAAAAACCAGCACAGAGGTATTCGCCATGGAGTTGGAAATGTACTGTCCGCGTGTTGAGGTAGTAGCAGCGTGCAACAGCGCAAAAGAGGGGCTTGAGAAAATACGGGAACTGAAGCCGGATCTGGTATTTCTTGATATTGAAATGCCTTGGATGAATGGGTTTGAATTACTACAAAGCATCGACAAAGTTGATTTTGAAGTGGTTTTTGTAACCGCCTACGATGAGTTCGCTATTAAGGCATTTCGCTACAGCGCCGCCGACTACCTGCTCAAACCGGTCAACAAACAAGAATTGATTGCCGCGGTAGACGAAGTATGGCAAAGGCTTGAAAGAAGAGAAAAAAGTGATCAACTGGAAGTGCTGTTTTCCAATCTGAACTTTCTGCGTCACAACATTCCCAAAATTGCTCTCCCCACCTCCGATGGAGTGGAGTTTGTAAAGATTGAGGATATTCTCTATTGCGCAGCCGATGGAAGTTACACTACGGTTTACTTGACGGATGGGCAAAAAATTCTGCAATCCAAAACGCTTAAGCAGGTGTCGCAAATGCTCGAAGATTGCAACTTTCTGAGAATTCACCAGAGCTACCTCATCAACCCTGCACATTTAAAACGCTACATACGTGGGCAGGGAGGAATGGTCATGTTGGACAATGGCACCGAGTTACCCGTTTCACGAAGCCAAAAAGATGAACTGGTAAGGCGCCTCAGCGAAAATGGCAAATAACAATCAACCTCACCCAAGTTAACGCAAAACCCCCGACGATTGCTCGTCGGGGGTTTTTCTTTTTTTTCAGGACGCTGTCATGTCCTGCGGACGATAACAAATCCTTAACCAAGCTAACCTCGTCCCAAAGACCTATCAGCGTTGGTGCAATGATTACATCACAATCAGTCGCTCGGTAGCGAAGCGCTCGCCATCCACAACCACGTGAACCATGTACATTCCTGTTGCAAGGTTCTTGTTGAAGCGAATCAGTCGGCTTACATTGTCGCCCACATGGCCAAATCCTTCATTCTGGATCAACTGTCCGGTGATGTCGTAAATCTGAATCACCACCTCGTGGTTTTCATCGCCAAGGCCTGCAAGCTCAAGACGTACCTCTGTGCCCGTGTTGGGGTTGGGGTACAACATAGAGCTGTTTTCTGCCATTGTGCGAAGCGCAGGGGTTTCGTCGGCAGGAGCACCCGGGCCGCTGATGGTGAAGGTACAAATCGGACCAAAGTCACCGAGGATACCTCCTTGCTGCACACGAACGCGGGCTTCGTAATCGCCGGCGGTGAGCAGAGGACTGATTTGGTTCCAGTTCAGGTTCACACCGACATTCGGGCGCTGCGCTGAACTGGTGATCCCCGTTGAGGTGTTTACAAACTCCCACTCATAAAAGTCGAAAGCGCACACTGCCTGTGCAAGAATAACTGCGTTGGGGGCGTGGGTTACACCACAGTACTGCGGACGCACCTCTACGTTGTTGGGTGGAAGGGCCAGCAGTATTGGGTGTACATTGCCGAACTGCCCCCACTGACCGCTCACCTTGGTGCGAACGGCAACATGATAGGTTGTGCCCGGAACCAATCCATCTACCCAGGATAAACGAACCCCGGGGTTTGCGGCGCCGCGAACATAAAACAATTCGTTTCCATTGGTCGGATCGGTGTCTGGATCAAACCTCCATTCGAAGTCTTCGGAACCCGAAATGTTGAAAGCAATCACAATATCGCAAAGCGCATAAGGATTACCTTGTGGGTTGGTTGGTGTATACTGCGGGCGAACTTCCGTATCCGGAACATTGGCACTGATACCAATTGAGCAGCCTACACCATATTCACCCCAAATACCGCCTACTTCAGCCTTCACACGAACTGTGTAGAACTGCCCGAGCCCGATTCCAGATATCCACTCCAATCGAATCCACGGATTACCGCCTACCCGCGTGTACTCCGGAAGTACATTGTTTCCTGAATCGGTGAATTCCCAGCGGTAGGCTGTGGCGCCGGAAACCTGCTGCGCGGTTATAAAATCACCAAGGGCATAACCACCCGTATTGCAGAAGTTTGCATGCACTTGCGTAAAGGGTATGTTTCCTTGAACGCCAACATTCATAGTGATTTGCTCGTCGCAATCTTCGCCGTCAGAAACCAATACAGTATAGCTGCCGGGGAAAAGGCCTGTGGCGGTAGGCGTATCTTGCATCAAGGGATCGTTCCAACTGTAGCTGTATGTTCCCGAACCACCGGTTGCAACAACTGTTGCGCTACCATCGGCAATACCCGGGCCGGACGCAGGTGTTGAGCTACCTACAAGAACCAAATCGCAAAGTTCGCAAGGCCCTTCACCGGTGTTTCCGCCTACACATTGGTCACAGTCATCAAGGAACGCAGTTCCACCAAAGTCGCCGTTACAGTCGGCAAAACAAGGCTCTTCTCCTGTGTTGCCACCTACGCAGTCGCCGCAGTTGTCGAGAAATGCTAAGCCTCCGAAGTCGCCGTTGCAGTCGCCGGAAATAATACAAATTTCAAAATCCATTCCTTGAGCACTGTTTTGCCTGAATGCGCGGAGGTACAGTGTGTCTCCACTCCATTCCGGCTCTGTAAAAGACTGATAAGATGCATCAACCGGACAATCGACTTCAATCAAACCATCGCAATTTCCGTTGTACAGAGCATATCGCATAATGCCGGCACTCAGGTTGTTTCTCTGAATAAGGAACTGACCTCCTTCGGGAACAACAAACATAAACCAGACATCTCCTCCCTGAAAATTGCCACAGGACGGGGTGGGTGCATCACCAGGCTGTGAGGTACTGTTGAACAACGTATATTCCAGAAAATTACAATCCAATGTAACAGGTAAATCGATTGCATTGGAACAAAAATCATTCTCTGGAGCCGACATTTCGCGGATACAAATCTCAAAAGTACCTCCCTGAGGACTATTGTAATTAAAGACGCGAAGGTAAAGGGTGTCTCCCCCAATAGACTGGTTATTTACATTGAGCTGATTGGTTAATTGGGCACAATACAATTCGGTCATGGACCCACAAGAGCCGCTGTAAACAGCATACTGTGCGTTTACATCAGATATATTATTCCGAAGGATCTGAAATTCACCGGCTAGTGGAGCAACGAATTTAAACCAGATATCACCACCTTGATAAAAACCGCACGACGGCGCAGGAGCAACACCTGTTTCTGTGGTGCTGTTGATTAAAGAAAATTGCTGAAAATTACATTCCGGTGAAACCGGTAAATCAATAGCATTTGCACAAAAATCATTTGCAGGTGCAGACATGTCTCGAATACAAATCTCAAACTCCCCTCCAAGAGGGCTGTTGTAATTGTAAACTCTAAGAAACAGCGTATCACCACCAATCATAGCATCATTAACATTGAGTTGATTGGTAAGCTGGGCACAGTACAATTGTGTCATGGAACCACATGAACCGCTGTAAACGGCAAATTGTGCATTGACTCCGGAAATGTTGTTACGAAGGATTTGAAAATCACCGGATTCAGGAGCCACAAAAGTAAACCACACATCACCACCTTGGTAAAACCCGCATGTAGGGTTCGGAGCTGATTGGCTGTCATTGGTGGCGTATGTGTTTGAAAATGTATGCATTTGACAATCAGGATTAACCGGTAAATGAATGGCATTGGCACATAAATTATTTTCCGTGGCTGGTGTTTCCCAGATACAAAGTGAAAACGTCCCCCCTGCAGGGCTGTTATAGTTGAATACCCGGATATACATCGTTTGTCCGGCCCACTCTGGATTAGTGAAATTCCTTATAGCTGTAAGCTGGGCGCAAGACTCAACTTGCATGTCTCCACAGGTTCCCGAATAGATTGCCCATTGGGCGTTGACACCCAAAATATTCTGACGCTCAACCCTAAAGTTTCCGGAAGCCGGCACCTGAAATGTGAACCACACATCGCCACCCTGATAGAAACCACAGCCAGGCGATGGAGCTGTTCCCGCAGCAGATGATGTGGCAAACTCATTGGAAAAGGCCTGCATCACACACGAGTCGCCAACAATAAGATTAAATGCGTCAGCGCAGTTATCATTACCCGGCGGGTCAATTTCCCAGATGCAGAGGTTAAAGTCAATACCTTGCGGGCTAACAAAGCGGAAAGCCCGCAAGTAAAGTGTGTCCCCTGCAAGATTCGGATCACTAAAATTTGCGCTCAACTGATTGGTTGCGGAAGCGCAACGTATTT
>SKUL01000131.1 GCA_007129985.1 Flavobacteriales bacterium | reverse complement strand
TCGCTGCGTGAAGCGAGGTACAGGGAATGTCTCTGGGGAACCGACCGATGGCTTAGCTATCGCGCAGGCGAGGATGAGTTGAAAGCTCGTGTGGCGGGAGTGGATGCAAGAGGTCAGTTGGTGCTTGAGTTTCCCGATGGTAGCACCCGCTCTTTTGCTATGCAGGAAGTGCAGTTGACCAGGGTCTGCTGAAAAAATCAGATGTGCGGCGGCTGTGAGCCGTCAAAACGCAGCTGTATTAATATACTGCAAGTTGCAGACGGCGAAGCAGACGTTGTGCAGCTGATTAGGTGAGGGTAGAATAGCACAAGTGCACGCGGTTTAGACCAGGGAGTGTTCAATTAACTGTGTCATTCTGGTAAAATCGTTCACCGTAATAAGTGTCGAGTTCTCGTCTTATTTCTGCCCATCCAAATATAGTTCCTTTCCATTTGGTTTGAGCATTTAGGATTGCCAGATAAATTTGCTTAATGACAGCTTTTTCCGACACAAATGCTCCTTTGGTTTTAGTTGTTTTGCGCACCATACGGTGATAGCTTTCAATGGGATTGGTAGTGTAAATAAGGCGTCTGAGTGCAGGTGGGTACTTGTAAAAACAGGTAAGCCGTTCCCAGTTGTTATTCCAGCTACGGAAGACAGCGCTGTATTTAGCACCCCATTTTTCCTGGGCTTCTTCAAGATAGTGTTTGCCGGCTTCTATATTGTCAGCTTTGTATACCTTCTTGAGATCAGCTACCATTGGCTTTAAGTCTTTATCACTGATATACTTCATTGAATTACGCATTTGATGCACCAGGCAGAGCTGTACCTCGGTCCGGGGAAAAATGTCTTCAATAGCGTCGCCAAAGCCTGAAAGGTTATCAATACAAGCAATCATTATATCCTTTACTCCTCGCTCTTTGAGCTCGTATAGTACACTACGCCAGTACCGACTTGATTCATGCTCACCAATGTGCAGCCCCAGAACTTCTTTTATTCCGTCACAGGTAACACCAAGCAGAGAATAAACAGCTCTGGTGCGAACTTGGCCCTCTTCTCTTACTTTGAAATGGATAGCATCGAGCCAAATGACCGGATATACGCTTTCTAGTGGTCGGGACTGCCAATCCTTAATCTCAGGAATGATACGATCCGTTATAGAGCTCATTGCGCTTTCCGATATGTTAATGCCGTATAGTTCTCCCAAATGCTCGTGAATGTCATTGTAGCTCATTCCTCGACTATAGAGCGACAGTATCTTACTGTCAATGTCTTTGGTAATACTGCGTTGACGTTTTGCAACTATCTGGGGCTCAAAACTACCGTTGCGATCGCGAGGCGCTGAAATCTCAAAGCCCCCAAAAGGGCTTTTGAGATTTTTAGCGCCATGACCATTGCGCCTGTTTTTAGAGGGCTTACGGGTCTGCTCCATGTGGTCATCCATCTCTCCTTCCATCGCAGCCTCTATCAAACGCTTTAACAAAGGAGTAAATATACCTTCCGAGCCAATCATGGAATCGCCCGCCTTTAAGCGCTCTATCGCTTCACGACTGAACGCTTCAAAGTCAAAATCTTCTGTCTTCTTTTTCATGTGTTCAAATTTAGATGATTAGTAAATTTGACACAGTTTTTTGAATACTCTCTAGACCAGAACATTAAAACACGTGCAGTTCGATTCTTTACAAATGCCCTAAAAAAGGAATAATCATCACCCTCGACGCTTTTCAGCAGCCCCTAATTGGAGAACTCCTCTGACAACCTCTTGGCGATGTAATCAAAAAGGTTGGTGAGTGGCTTCTCAACCATCATCTTCAGGAATGGGTTGATGTCGGCCTCAATAATTTGCTGGGCTTCGCATTGGTTGTCGCCGATGGCCTTGATATAAATGTTGAGCGTGAGTGCAAAAGGCGCGCTTTCGTCCGATTCAAGCTGCAGGTATCCCGGAGGGTCGGCTTGTTTTTTTCGGAAACCAATTTCGGTTACGTTTTTGATTTTAAAACGAAAGCTGTCCTGGTCTGAGCGCCAGTTCTCGATGCGGTCGGGCGGGAGCAGGCCTTCAAAGTTGTTGGCGTCGTTCACGTAGTTGAATACTTCTTCGGCGCTGGCGGCAACGCTAACCTTCTGGCTCTCTATTTTAGTCATTGTGCGTGTTGGTTTTGACCCCATGTGGCGGGATTCTGACGCCATTCGCGAAGCGATTCGAGATCGTCAACCGAGATATAGCCCGATTCGAGGGCCTGTGTAATAAGTGTGTTGTAATCGGTGAGGGTGATAAGGGGGCACTGGGCGTTTTTGAATGCCTGCACCGACAAATCAAATCCGTAGGTGAAGATGGACGCCATTCCCTTGATTTCGCAACCGGCTTCGCGAAGAGCTTGAACCGCAGACAAACTACTTCCACCTGTAGAGATCAGGTCTTCAATCACCACTACCGATTGGCCGGCTTCTACCACACCCTCGATGCGGTTTTGCAATCCGTGGCCTTTGTCGCCCGGACGAACATAGGCAAATCCCACACCCAGTTCCTGTGCAACCAAAGCTCCCTGCGCAATGCCGCCCGTGGCCACACCCGCAATCATGTCGGGTTTGCCGAAATTGTCCAACACCTTGCGCGCCAACTCCTGACGGATGTAGGTGCGGATTTTTGGGTAGGACAGCGTTTTGCGGTTGTCGCAGTAAATGGGCGAAAGCCAACCCGAAGCCCAGGTAAAAGGAGCGGAAGGCTGAAGTTTGATTGCTTTGATTTGAAGCAGGAATTCCGCTACTTTGAGCGAGGATTCATCGCGTTTATTCATGCCGCAAATGTATAAAGTTTTCATCAACGATTCGCCGCTTTTTATCAACAGTCATGCCGATGATAAGGGCCAAATTAACAGTAATTTGCAAGTGGTTGATTGGCCCGATGCCACCCCCGAAAAACTGTGGCAACGCACCCTCAACAAGGCACCGGAAGGCATGTTGATGCGCACTTCTTTGACCGGGGAAGAGGCGTGGCAGCGCTGGCAGAATCAGTTTTTGCGTTTGGATGCCGCAGGCGGACTGGTGCTCGACGATACGCAGCGTTTTTTGGGTATTTTTCGTCTCGGCAGGTGGGATCTACCCAAAGGAAAAACGGAAGAGGGCGAATCCATGGAGGAAACGGCATTGCGCGAGGTGAGTGAAGAATGCGGCATCACCGGACTCAGTCTGGACAAACACTTGCAGGACACCTGGCACATCTACCCTTACAAAGACCGTTTTGTGCTGAAACGAACGCAATGGTTTTTGATGCATTGGGACGGGTCCGGCGAATTGCTGCCTCAGGAGGAGGAGGGTATCGAGGACTTGCGATGGTTTTCGTTCGAAGAGCGAGGCACCTTCCTTTCAAACACCTATGCGTCCGTTGGTGAAGTGGTTCGCGGTTTTTTTCAGTGAAATGTCGGTGAGCATCAGAACCCTTTGTAACTTCATGCACTCAAAACGAACACCATGATCATCACCAATACAGAAACCATCCCTGGAAAAGAAGTAGTTGAAATCCTTGGGATTGCACGAGGCAGCACCGTTCGGGCCCGCAATGTGGGGCGCGATATTTTTGCCTCGCTCAAGAACCTTATCGGGGGCGAAATCAGCGAATACACCAAGTTGCAGGCTCAGTCGCGCGAGCAGGCCCTGCAGCGCATGCAGCAGGATGCCGAGCGCATGGGTGCCGATGCGGTTGTGAACGTTCGCATTGCTACAAGCATGATTATGCAGGGCGTTGCAGAGATTCTGGTCTATGGTACGGCTGTAAAACTGCGCTGATATGATTTGGCTCATTCTTCTTATCGGAATTATTGCGCTGGTCGTTTTTGGCGTGGTGGCGTGGATTGTAGCCTTTCAGATTGACCGCAATATGACGGAAGATTTTGAAGAGCGCGACAACTAAAAAGAGCTTATCAGCTGAACCGCGAGCCCCATTGAACTGTTTCATCCACATGAATCACCACGCCCAAGTGCTGTATCACGAAGTGCATCGCTGTGCGCCCGAAGCGCCTTGGCTCCTGTTGGTGCATGGTGCAGGAGGAAGCACCGCCACCTGGAAACGGCAGGTTCCGGAACTGAGCCGTTATTGCAACATGATTCTGATTGACCTTCCCGGACACGGAAAAATGGCGGAGCGAGGGGAAATCGCCAGCCAATACAGTTTTGGGCAAATAGGGTCGGAAATCTGGCGCGTGGCCGACCATCTCGGTGTACAAAAACTGCATTTGGTCGGGGTTTCCCTGGGCAGCATCATCGTGCTTACCATGCGCGACCAGCAGCCGGAGCGTGTAGCCTCAGTCATCAGTGCAGGGGCCATTGTACGGCTCAGTACGCGACTCAGAATACTGGCCGGAACGAGTCTGGCGCTTGCAAAAATCATCGGTTACCGCGCCTTTTACAAGCTGAGCGCAACCATCATGCTTCCGCGGAAAAACCACAAAAAATCGCGCGAGGTATTTCTGCGTGAGTCGCAGGTGTTGAGCACGGAGGAATTCCGAAAATGGACTGCGCTTTACGCCGGGCTCAATCAAACCTTGAAAC
>SKUL01000305.1 GCA_007129985.1 Flavobacteriales bacterium | reverse complement strand
TGTGAAATTTGTGTCGCGCGACCCATTGCGACTGGTGGTTACCGGCCGAATCAAACACTTTATCTCTGCCTTTGGCGAGCACGTGATTGGCGAAGAAGTGGAAGGAGCCTTGAGCGAAGTTGCCGCCAAACACGGGGCTCAGGTGGTTGAGTTTACCGTGGCACCTCAGGTAAAACCCGCCAACGGATTGCCCTACCACGAGTGGCTCATAGAATTTTCGAAAGCGCCGGCCGATGCCGATAGTTTTGCGCTCGACCTGGACGCCGCCCTGCAAAAACGAAACAGTTACTACGAAGATTTGATTCAGGGAAAAGTGCTTCGACCTCTGGTACTTTCACCCGTGAAGAGCCACGGCTTTGAACAATACATGAAGTCTGTTGGTAAACTGGGAGGACAAAACAAAATCCCAAGGCTCTCAAACGACCGAAACATTGCAGACAAGATGATTGCCAGCGGACTAAGCTCAAACCCCGAAGGAATAGGAAAATAATAGCGACCTTTGCGCGCCCAAAAACGGGGAATACCTTGGAAAGCAAGCGACGACATATTGCCATTCTGGGCTCTACAGGCTCCATCGGCACGCAGGCCCTCGAAGTGTTGGCCGCCCACCCCGATGTTTTTGAGCTGGAAGTGCTTACCGCCAACAGCAATGCCGATTTACTCATTGAGCAGGCCCGCACTTTTAAGCCCAATGTGGTGGTTATTGCCGATGAGTCGAAGTACCAAATGGTAAGCGATGCACTGGCCGATACCGATGTAAAGGTTTATGCCGGAAAGGATGCGCTGAATCAGGTGGTAGAAATGGAACCTGTTGACATGGTGCTCACCGCATTGGTGGGCTATGCCGGTCTGGCTCCTACGCTTGCTGCCATTCGCGCGGGCAAACACATTGCCCTGGCCAACAAAGAAACGCTGGTGGTGGCCGGCGAGCTGGTTACCAAACTGGCGCAGGAATGCGGTGTAAACATCTACCCTGTTGACTCGGAGCACTCTGCCATTTTTCAATGTCTGGTAGGAGAATTTCACAACCCCATTGAGAAAATCATCCTCACGGCCAGTGGCGGTCCTTTCAGAGGGCGCAAGCGCGAAGAGCTGGCAAGCGTAACCCGTGCCCAGGCGCTAAAGCACCCCAACTGGGTGATGGGTGCCAAAATCACCATTGACTCTGCTTCGCTGATGAACAAAGGTCTGGAGGTCATTGAAGCGCGCTGGTTGTTTAACCTCAAAAACGACCAGATTGACGTGGTGGTGCATCCGCAAAGTATCATCCACTCGATGGTGCAGTTTACCGATGGCTCCATCAAAGCCCAGATGGGATTGCCCGACATGAAGCTGCCCATTCAGTTTGCGCTGGGCTATCCGCACCGCTTAAACAGTAATTTTGAGCGCTTTGACTTTGCGCGCTACCCCTCGCTTACTTTTGAGCAACCGGATATGGAAACTTTTCGAAACCTCCAGCTAGCATTCGACGCCATGGAACGCGGAGGAAACGCCCCTTGTGTGCTGAATGCAGCCAACGAGGTAGCAGTAGATGCTTTTCTGAATGATCGCATCGGGTTTTTGGCCATGAGCGACCTCAACGAACACTGCCTCCGCACGGTTGATTTTGTGGAACATCCCACTTATGAAGATTATGTACAAAGCGACGAAGAAACGCGTCGGATAGCACAAGAATACCTAAACTAAGAACCTATGTTGGTTACCATTGCCCAGTTGTTGTTGAGCCTTTCCATTCTGGTGGTATTGCACGAGCTGGGGCACTTTATTCCTGCGAAATTATTCAAAACGAGGGTGGAGAAATTCTACCTCTTTTTCAACCCATGGTTTTCGCTGTTCAAGAAAAAAATTGGCGAAACTACTTACGGAATTGGCTGGCTTCCGCTGGGCGGCTACGTGAAAATTTCGGGGATGATTGACGAGTCGATGGACAAAGACCAAATGGCCAAGCCCCCCGAGCCTTGGGAATTTCGCGCCAAACCTACCTGGCAGCGACTCATTATTATGATTGGCGGAGTTACCGTAAACCTCCTTTTGGGAGCCGTGCTATACATGATGGTTTTATTTGTGTGGGGAAAAGAATACCTGCCGTTGCAAAACATGACCTACGGAGTACACTTCGACTCCATCATGCATGAACAAGGTTTTATTGACGGCGACAAGATTCTCAAAATTGGCGAGCGCACCCCCGAAACCCTCTCGGAAGTTTCGCGCCGCATTTTGATTGACGGCGAAAGAGATATTACCATTGAGCGCGACGGCAATCGCAAGACCATCACGCTGGATGATTCGGTGGTTGAAACCATCCTCGACCGGAAAATCAGAAGTCTCTTTATGGAGCGGTTCCCGTTTCAGGTTGCCCAGTTTGTGCCAGGCAGCGAAGCTGAAAAAGCGGGCGTGCAGGTGGGAGATTTTATTGTGGGTGCGAACGACACCCTCGTGCCTTTCTTCTACGACTTTGCGCGTTACGTGCCCAACTTTGGCGGTGATTCTATCTGGCTTCAAATAGAGCGCAACGGCATGCCCATGTCTATTCGAACCCGCGTAAGCGAAGAAGGTCGCATCGGTGCTGCCCCTGAGGATCCGCGCTCACACCTGAACTACGAGCGCATCGATTACTCGCTAGCGCAATCTATTCCTGCCGGCTGGAACCACGGTATTCAAACCTTGTCTGATTACGTGAAGTCCTTGCGCCTGCTGTTTTCGCCCGCAGGTGCCAAACAGGTGGGTGGATTTGGAACCATCGGCTCACTCTTTGGTGAAGAATGGCATTGGCAGCGCTTTTGGGAAATGACGGCGTTTATCTCTATCATGCTGGCATTCATGAACATTCTTCCTATTCCGGCGCTGGACGGTGGCCACGTGATGTTTCTGATGTACGAAATGGTTACCGGACGAAAACCCGGTGAAAAGTTCATGGAGTACGCGCAGATTTTCGGAATGGTACTGCTCCTTACACTGGTTGTGTTTGCCAACCTCAACGACATCCTGAACAGTCAATGGTTTAACAGCCTCAGCGAGTGGTTTCAACACGTTTTGGGTGGAAGTCCGCCCGGCGGCATAGATTAACCCTCCTCCAATTATTGTATGACCCAACCAACCTTTTCGACCAACCATCTCATGAAGCTCTCGGGCGGCGACACAGTCTTTGTGCGTGATTTGCTGATAACCTACATTGAGGATGCCCAGCAAAATGCGCTCAAATTGAAGGAGCTTAATGAAAAGCAGGATCTCGAAGGTATCCGCTTTGTGGTGCATAAGTTGCGCTCATCGGCGGGTTCGGTTGGCGCTGTGGCAACGGCAACTTTATGTGCAAAAATTGAAAATTCGCTTCAAAACGACGAAAGTAACGATGAAAGTGTATTTTTAGCAGTTGAAAAACTGTTGAGCTTGATTCAAGATGAATGCAAAGTCATTCAAAATGAGATAGATGTATTGCAAAAAGGAAGCGGGGGGCTTTCGCCGGAGGCACATTCAAAAACCGATGGCTGAGATGTAACCTTTCCCTGCAAATCGGGGTAACAGTATAGACAGCAAAAGCAATGAAGCAGCGCATTCTACTGGTCGATGACGAGGTGATTACTTTGAAAATCACCAAGAAGTTCCTGAATACCGCAGGATACAGCGTAGAAATTGCATCTGACAGTACCGAAGCCGTTAAGAAGCTCACCTCTGAAAAGTTTGATTTGCTGGTTATTGACATCTCCATGCCAACCTTGAGTGGGTTTGACCTCGTTCAGCTTATGCAGTCGCTCGACATAAGCACGCCCGTCATTTTCCTATCCAACAACGATAATCAGTGGAGCATTGAGGAATCCTACAACCTGGGCGCAAAACGTTTTGTAAGCAAAGAGCGCGAGTTCAATCAACTGCCTGAAATCATCCGTGAGGTGCTTGCCCACGAACTGAAGTAATGGCCTCCAACCGTGCTGTTGACGTACTCATTGTGGGGCAGGGATTGGCCGGAACTGTAGCAGCTTTTCATCTTATTCAGCGCGGAAAAAGTGTGTTGGTTGTTGACAATCACCACTACAACTGCGCTTCTAAAGTTGCCGCCGGGCTCTACAACCCTTTTGTCTTTAAGTGGATTACCAAAAGCTGGATGGCCGATGAGCTTTTGCCCGAGCTGGAAAACACGTACATGGCAATGGAGTCCATGTTGGGCGCAAAGTTTTTTCACCCCACAGGAATTGAGCGCATCATAGCCAGCAGCAACGAGCAAAAGCAATGGGAGCGAAAAAGCCAAAGACCGGATGTCGCCGCCCATCTCAGTTCCAATCAACAAGCCCTCCCCGTTCCCGAAAAGGGCTTTGGGCGGGTGCAAATCAGTACTGCCGGTTGGCTCGATTTGCGCACGATGCTCAGCGCTTTCCGCGATTACCTCAGCGACAATGATTGGCTCGTAGAAGAGCCGTTTATGCACGATGAACTGCATGTAGGTTCTCCCAACGTCTATCGCGATATTTCTTGCTCTCACGTACTTTTTTGCGAAGGCGCGGGGGTGATGAACAATCCGTTCTTCCGTGATT
>SKUL01000014.1 GCA_007129985.1 Flavobacteriales bacterium | reverse complement strand
TGTTGCTTCCCAAGTTTGAAATTCCTGAGCAGTTCATTCACCCCGAAGATGATGAAGATGGCGGCAAACGTGGCGAGAATGCCTATTTGCGCCACCTTACCTACGAGGGCGCCAAAGAACGCTGGGGCGAATTGACCGATACGATCCGCGAGCGACTTGATTTTGAGCTGGAAACCATCGCCAAAACAGGTTATCCCGGATACTTTCTCATTGTACAGGACTTTTGTCGGGCAGCCCGCGAAATGGGCGTTTCGGTAGGGCCGGGTCGTGGTTCGGCGGCGGGCTCGGCGGTGGCCTATTGTACGGGCATCACCAATGTGGACCCCATCGCCTACGATTTGCTGTTTGAGCGTTTCCTCAATCCCGACAGGGTGAGCATGCCCGATATTGATATTGACTTCGACGACGAAGGCCGCCAGTTGGTCATCAACTATGTGATTGACAAATACGGCTCCAATCAGGTGGCTCAGATTATCACCTACGGAACCCTCGCTGCCAAATCGTCTATCCGCGATGCAGGCCGCGTGCTGGAACTGCCTTTGGCCGATACCGACAGGGTGGCCAAGCTGGTTCCTGATATGACCAAACTGTCTAAGCTCTTCGGAAAGGACAACAAGACCCTGAAGGGAATGCTGCGGAGCGACGACGATTTCCGCAAGGTGGAAGAATTGCTCAACCTGGCCGAAACCGACTCACCGGAGGGACGCACCATCCGTCAGGCGCGAGTAATCGAAGGCTCGGTGCGAAACACCGGTATCCACGCATGTGGGGTCATCATCACCCCCGATGATATCACCAACTACGTGCCCATCGCCATGAGCAAGGATGCAGAAATGTACTGCACGCAGTTCGACAACGCAGTGGCCGAAGACGCCGGTTTGCTCAAAATGGACTTCCTCGGGCTGAAAACGCTCACCATTATCAAAGATGCCGTAAAACTCATCAAGGAGCGGCACGGGGTGGAAATCATCCCCGACGACATTCCGCTGGACGATGAAAAAACCTACGAACTCTTTCAGCGGGGCGAAACAGTGGCCATTTTTCAATACGAAAGTGCCGGAATGCAAAAGCACCTGCGCGACCTGAAGCCTACCGTCTTTGCCGACCTTATTGCCATGAACGCCCTCTACAGACCGGGGCCTCTGGAGTACATTCCATCTTTCATCCAGCGGAAACACGGCCGCGAAGAAATCAAATACGACCTTCCCGAATGTCAGGAGTACCTTGAAGAAACCTACGGAATTACGGTCTATCAGGAGCAGGTAATGCGCTTGTCGCAAAAGCTGGTGGGCTTTACCAAGGGTGAGGCCGATACCCTCCGGAAGGCAATGGGTAAAAAGAATTTCAAGCTTCTGGCCGACCTCAAGCCCAAATTTATTGACCAGGGTGTGGCGCGCGGTCACGACCAAACAATCCTCGAAAAAATCTGGAAAGACTGGGAAGCTTTTGCATCCTACGCTTTCAACAAGTCGCACTCAACCTGTTACGCACTCGTGGCCTTCCACACGGCCTACCTCAAAGCCCATTATCCCGCCGAGTACATGGCCGCGGTGTTGAGCAACAACATGAGTGACATTAAGTCGGTGAGCTTTTTCATGGAAGAATGTCGCCGCATGGGAGTACCGGTGTTGGGCCCGAGTGTGAACGAGAGTAAGTTGCGTTTTTCGGTGAACGAGCAGGGAGCGGTGCGCTTCGGGATGGCCGCTGTTAAGGGCGTGGGCAGCTCCGCAGTAGATACCATCGTGAAGGCGCGCAAAGAGGGCGGACGTTTTAAAGATTTCACGGATTTCATCAGCCGCATTGATTTGCGCTCGGCCAACAAGAAATGTCTGGAGAGTTTGGCACTGGCCGGAGCCTTTGACGAGTTTGGACTTTATCGTTCGCAGTACTTCGGTACGAGTGGCGATGGAGTGAGCTACCTGGAAGAGTGCATCAAGTTTGGGCAGGCCATGCGCACCAGCGAAGAAGCCCCGCCCGATTTGTTTGGCGATACTATTTCTGTAGAGGTGAAGGCCCCTGAACCGCCGGATACCGAGCCTTGGGTGAACCTCGAAATGCTCAGCAGGGAAAAAGATGTTGTGGGAATGTATATATCGGCACACCCCCTCAATGACTTTCAACTTGAGATAGATACCTTCTGCAAGGTGAATCTGGAGCAACTCAACGACCTTGAGAGATACAAAAACCTCGAGCTCACTTTTGCCGGTTTGATTACTTCCGCAGAGCACCGAACCACCAAAAGTGGCAAGCCCTTTGGTAATTTTGAGATAGAGGATTTTTACGCTTCGCAGAAGTTTTTTCTCTTTGGCGATGACTACATGAAAAACCGCCATCGCATTGACAGAAACATGTTTGTGTTTGTTCGCGGAAGAGTCGTGGAAAGGAAGTGGAGTAAAATTCCAAATGACCTGGAGATGAAAATTCACTCGGTGGAGTTGCTGACCGAAGTGCGCGAGAAAATGGCCAACTCAATCACCATATCCTTCCAGCTCGAAACGCTCAATGAAAAGCGGGTGACCGAACTGACGGAACTGCTCAGAAGCAACAAAGGAGGCTGCCGTGTGAAGGTGGAGGTGAGCGACCCCCAAGCCAAAGCGCAAATTACCTTGCCCTCCAAAGACACCAGCGTTGAATTGACCGACCGTTTGATTCAGGAATTACAAGACATGGAAGGCGTGACTTTTCGCCTGAATTAACGTTAATAATGACAAAGTGTCGCAATTTTTCGCAGCGGTAAAGTTTTTGATTCGGGCCAAAGAGAGTACCTTTACATCAATTCTAATCTAAAATACAAGCCATGGCTTTAGAACTCACAGAAGCAAATTTTGAAGAAGTAATCGCCTCAGATAAACCGGTTTTGGTTGATTTCTGGGCAGAGTGGTGTGGCCCCTGCCGAATGGTAGGTCCTATCGTGGAAGAGCTCGCCAACGACTACGACGGTAAAGCCATCGTAGGAAAAGTAAACGTGGACCACAACCCCGGCATTTCCTCCAAATACGGAATCCGAAACATCCCTACCATCTTGTTTTTCAAGAACGGCGAAATCGTTGACAAATCAGTAGGGGCTGTTCCTAAAAACGTACTCGCAGAAAAAATCAACAACCAACTCTAAGGTGTTTCTGCACACAGCATAGAAGGGGGGCGTGCCCCCCTTTTTTGTGAAACGCAACAAAGCCCAACACGCGCATGGCTGTTTACATCGACAGAAACAAATACCAGGAACTGAGTCCGCTGGAGCTGCTTGCCAATCAGGTGGTAGAAGGTTTTATTACCGGACTCCACAAAAGTCCATTTCACGGTTTTTCTGTTGAGTTTGCCGAGCACCGGCTGTACAACACAGGCGAATCTACCCGCCATATTGACTGGAAATTATATGCGCGTACCGAAAAGCTCTTTGTGAAGCGCTACGAGGAGGAAACCAACCTCCGCTGCCAGATTTTGCTGGATGTTTCATCGAGCATGTACTTTCCCGAAGTTTCGCCCGACCAGGACGGCCCCATGAATAAAGTGAAGTTTGCCGTGTATGCGGCCGCTGCGCTTTCCAGCTTGTTGCGCCAGCAGCGCGATGCCGTGGGATTGTCGGTGTTTGAAGAGGCCATGCTCAGCCACATCCCCGCCAAGGGCAACGCTGCGCACCACCGCTTTGTATTTGGCGAGCTGGAAAAACTCATTCAGCCCGATGCCTACCAAAAGGAGCGTAAAACGGGTGCTGTGGACGCACTGCACGAGGTGAGCGAGCGCATTCCAAGACGCTCAATGGTGGTGATTTTTTCGGATATGTTCGACAATTCCGAGCGCTCCGAAGAACTCTTTTCGGCTCTTCAGCACTTGCGTTATAACAAGCACGAGGTCATTCTCTTTCACGTGGTGGACAAAGTCCGTGAGTTGGATTTTGAGTTCGAAAACCGCCCCATCACCTTTATCGACATGGAAACCGGCGAGCAGGTCAAAGCGCACCCCAGTCAGGTTCGCGAAAAGTACCTTGAAGCCGTTCAGGCGTTTACGCAAGAACTGAAACTGCGCTGCGGGCAGTACCGCATTGATTATGTGCAGGCCGATATCAACGAAGGTTTCGATAAGGTGCTACTGCAGTACCTCATTCGCAGAAGTAAAATGGTGTAAATGATGAATGCTTTGAAACTAACAGCATTTTTTGCGCTCATGGCATCGTGGGCGCTGTCTTGCTCGTCGCCGGAAAATGGCGATGCGGCAAAAACCCACATCCCCGACCATCCGGTTAATGGCAAATGGCTTGTTGAGCAACACATGGATGAGCACATCCGCGAGGGGCGCCGCTTGCTTTCATCCTTTGTAAAACACGGCGATACCGCTGTACACATGTTTGCAAGCACCATGGAGAAGCACAACGACAAACTGATTGCCAGTTGCAGCATGAAGGGCGTTGCGCACGATACCTTGCACGCGTGGTTGCAACCGCACATCGCGCTCACATCGGCGCTCAAACAAGCCTCAAGCCCCGACGAAGCCATGGATGCGCTTCAACAGCTCGAAGCCTCGTTTGTGAATTACACGGAGCG
>SKUL01000313.1 GCA_007129985.1 Flavobacteriales bacterium | reverse complement strand
CGAAAAGTGAAAATGAGGTACAGCACACTCAGCAGAAAAACAAACCATACAAGCGGGTTTTCCTTGCCGAAAAGCGCAAGAAAAAACACATTGACCACCACCGTTCCCAGTGTGGTTATCAGCATGATATTGGTTCCTTCCCGGTGAAACTTCACAACTGTAGAGATACATTTATGCGCCCGAAGGTAATTGAAATTGCGTTATGCCCGAATATTTCACGTGCAAGCGAGGTTTTCGGTAATCAGCGGAAAAGTATAAGAAAGGCATACACCGCAGGCCCAATAAAGAGCAGGCCGTCTATGCGGTCGAGGAAACCGCCATGCCCGGGCATGATTTGTCCGGAGTCTTTTACGTTGTAGTTGCGCTTGATAACCGACTCCGAGAGGTCGCCCAGGGTGCCAAAGACCACCACAATGGCTGCGAGGGTCATCCATTGCCACAGAACGAGGTCGTCGTTCAAATAGGCAAAAAGCCAACCTGCGGCCAGTGCAAAAAGTGCTCCGCCCAGCAAACCTTCAATCGTTTTTTTGGGCGATACGTTGGGCATCAGTTTGTGCTTTCCAATCATGGAGCCTGTGAGGTAGGCAAAGGTGTCGTTGGTCCAGGTAAATACAAATATGGCCAGAAGCAGATAAGGAGAGAAATAACTTTCGTAAAAAGCGCTTTGGATGAGGAGCACCAGTGGCAATCCGATGTACATCACGGCAACAAGTGAGCGGGAGGATCTGCGGAAAGAGGGTTGTTTGGTGACGAGCAGTTCCCATACAAAGGGAGCAACTCCGGCTAGTCCGACCGCCGGTAAAATCAATCGCTCATCTCCTGCCGTTAGCGAGGTTGCATAGCCCGAAAAAAGTGCTACGGCCCCGGCAAAAGTGGCGCCCCGCGAAACCGGAACCCCGTTTTGCTCCATCATCTGCATCAGCTCCTGCATGCTTACCAGCGCTATCACAGCGAGCACAGCGCCAATGGCCATGGGGTGAATGAGCGTGGTACCCACCAAAAGCGCAACATACACCGCGCCCGACAATGACCTGATGAGCATGGTCTGCATCATGCGCGGCGGGTTTGGTTTTGGAAGGGAAGTGCCAATGAATCAGGATTCGTCAGACATATGTTTGTCGAGTAAGCCACGGGCGCGAACATAGTCAACATTTCGCACAAGGAGGGTGGCTTCACCAAACGCAAGGTAAGAAGAATCGCGTTGGTTGAGCACCACGGCTGCAATTTCGTGACTATCCAGCATACTGCGGATAATCTCGAGCTCTGTGGGAGACGACGAGCGGTACAAAGGCACCCAGTCTTTCTCCATGGTGCTATTCGCCTTTTTCGCCCGCAGGTGCCGAAGCGCTCTCCTCTTCGGTGGGAGGAGTTTTGGCTTCGTCTGTGTCCGAGGGGCTTTCCACACCGTTTACCTTGGGAGTGGTATCGGCATCAGCGCTTTCAGCAAGAGGTGCTTCTTCTTTCTCAAACGGCCGCTTTCCGAAAATGATTTGGAGGTCGTCCTTAAAAATCACCTCATCTTTCAGAAGTTTCTCTGCAAGCTGATCCAGCTTATCGCGATTATCACTTAGCAGATCCAGAGCGCGCTGGTACTGAGACTCAATAAGTTTCGAGGATTCCTCGTCAATGATTTGCGATGTTTTTTCGCTGTATGGTTTGGTAAAGCTGTAGTCAGCCCCCGAAGAATCGTAGTAGCTGATGTTTCCAAGGTTATCATTCAGGCCGTAGATACTCACCATTGCATAGGCTTGTTTGGTAACCTTTTCGAGGTCACTCAATGCACCGGTGGATATTTTTCCGAATACTACTTTTTCGGCAGCACGTCCGCCGAGGGCCGCACACATCTCATCAAGCATCTGCTCGGTTGTTGTGATCTGTCGCTCTTCTGGAAGGTACCAGGCTGCACCGAGCGACCGTCCGCGCGGAACGATGGTTACCTTTACCAGTGGCGATGCATGCTCCAGCAACCAACTAACCGTAGCGTGACCAGATTCATGGTAGGCAATGACTTTTTTCTCGTCGTCCGAGATGATTTTGTTCTTTTTTTCCAAGCCGCCAATGATTCGGTCAACTGCGTCCAGAAAGTCCTGACTTCCTACGGTTTTTTTCTTTTTTCTTGCGGCAATCAGGGCCGCCTCATTACAGATATTGGCGATGTCGGCACCGGAAAATCCGGGCGTTTGTTTCGCCAGGAACTCAATGTCAACGGTATCGTCTGTTTTGATGGGCTTGAGGTGAACGGCCAGAATTTGCTTGCGCTCTACAAGGTCGGGCATATCCACAAAGATCTGGCGGTCAAAACGACCTGCGCGCATCAGTGCGCGGTCCAGAATATCGGCCCGGTTGGTAGCAGCGAGAATAATGACCCCGCTGTTGGTGCCAAAACCATCCATTTCTGTGAGCAATTGGTTCAGGGTATTTTCGCGCTCGTCGTTTGCACCCATGTTGGCACTTTTTCCACGGGCACGTCCTATGGCGTCAATCTCGTCAATAAAGATAATCGCGGGGGCCTTTTCCTTGGCTTGCTTAAAGAGGTCACGTACGCGCGAAGCGCCAACTCCCACAAACATTTCCACAAAGTCTGACCCTGACAGGGAAAAGAACGGTACCTGTGCCTCGCCTGCCACGGCTTTGGCAAGCAGTGTTTTACCGGTTCCCGGAGGTCCCACAAGCAAAGCTCCTTTGGGGATTTTTGCCCCCAGGGTTGTGTACTTGTCCGGTGTTTTGAGAAAATCCACAATCTCTTCAAGTTCTTCCTTTGCACCTTCCAGACCTGCTACATCTTTAAAGGTAATATTGGTGCTTTTACCTTTTTCAAAAAGCTGTGCTTTAGACTTTCCGATGTTAAATATCTGTCCGCCGGGGCCGCCCGAACCGCTGATTCGGCGCATCACAAACATCCAGATGGCAATCATAATTCCGAGGAAAAGAACCCAACTGAAAATCTCTCTGCCCCAATTGTCTTCGGTGCGGAATTCGTAAACCACCCCGTCTTCGCGGTACCATTTATCCAGCTTTGAGCCAAAGTCCTCGCGCATGCTGCCCAATTCCACCCTGTAGTGCGGGCCTGACAGCTTGGAGCCCATGGTGGGGGTTTTAATCTTTTTGTCGTGCGGCTCCCGCTCCAGATAATCGTTTTTGATGGTGACCTGGGCTACACTCTCATTCACAACCGTGATGCGATCTACGTGGCCTTCCTCAACCATTTTTTCAAATTCAGTGTAGGAAAGCGGAACTGCAGTTGGGCCGAAGGTGAACAGGTTCAGCGAAATAATCACCAGAATTACAACCGCGTAAATCCAGTAAAAATTAAAAGGCCGCTTGTTTTTGGGTGGGCGTGAACTACCCGAGAACTTGTTCTTAAGGTCGTTGAATTCTTTATTGGGCTCGTTGGCACTCATAGCAAATGCGTATTACAATTGATAATCAATCTGGTAGGAGGGTGCGTCAGCCCAAAGCCTTTCCAGGTCATAAAATTCACGGGTGGAGCGCTGAAAAATATGTACCACGATGTTGAAATAATCGAGGATGATCCACTCCGCATTGGCAGTTCCTTCACGATGCAACGGCCTTTCTTTGAGTTGTTCGCGGGTTTCTTTCTCTACAGATTCCGCAAGCGACTCAACCTGAACGCTGGAGTCACCGTGACAGATGATAAACTTACTGCAAACTGCATTTGGAATCTTGTCCAGATCGAGAACCACAATGTCTTTCCCTTTAACTTCCTGAAGACCATGTATAATGATTTCCAGTAGGGCTTCTTTTTCTTTTTTCGCTGTTTTACCCGTCATTCATTCTTTTTAACAAGGTGCAAAGTTACACATTCAACACGAGAATAGCTTATTTTGCGGCACTTCGCAAACCTTGCCCGGATGGCTTTTGGAGACACCCTTATCCGCCTCGAATCTGTGGATTCAACCAACAACTATGCTGCCACTTTGTTGCGTTCGGCGGATGTGGCGCACGGCACTGTCGTTCTGTCACGCTTTCAGGAAGCCGGGAGGGGTCAACGCGGAAAGCTTTGGCAGGCCTCGCCGGGAAGCGCGCTCTTGATGAGCGTTGTGCTTTTTCCAAACGCACTTACTGCCGACCGCCAGTTTGCGCTCAGTCAGGTGGTGAGTATTTCATTGGTGGATTTTCTCAAAACGAGCTTCGCGCTCAAAGCCTCGGTGAAATGGCCCAACGACCTGCTGTGCAACAACGCTAAAATGGCGGGTGTGCTGATTGAAAACAGTCTGCGCGGCACCTGGGTGGAGCACAGCATTGTGGGCATCGGCATGAACCTGAACGAACATCCGGAAGGTGCGGCTCTGAAAAGTACATCGCTTTCGGCCGAGGTGGGTCAAAACTTTGTTCCCGAGGAAGTTTGTAACGCATTGTTGCCTGTGCTGGAACGCAATTACCAGCTTCTGCTTCACAACGATTCGCTGCGTGAAGCGAGGTACAGGGAATGTCTCTGGGGAACCGACCGATGGCTTAGCTATCGCGCAGGCGAGGATGAGTTGAAAGCTCGTGTGGCGGGAGTGGATGCAAGAGGTCAGTTGG
>SKUL01000066.1 GCA_007129985.1 Flavobacteriales bacterium | reverse complement strand
TCAACTCTTCGGTTCAACTGGCGGCCACTCTCGGTGCGGTTGTCGCCCAATGGAATTTCAGACCCGTAGCCAATGCCCACAAGTCGGTTTGCGTCAATACCCTGTTGCTCTAGTTCCTTGATTACAGCCAATGCTCGTTTTTGAGACAATTGGGTATTGAAGGCATCTGAGCCGGTGTCATCGGTGTGTGCGCCCACAATCATGTTGATTTCGGGATAGTCTTGAAGCAATCGGGCAATTTTGGCGATGGTGGTGTGGGCAGATTCCGGAACGGCAGCAAGACCTGTTTCAAAGTGAATCAGGCCGGTTCTGAATACAGCACGATTGAGGTTGCTGAAATCAATTTCGTCCAACTCATCCAGGTCGTAGACGTGCTCCGGTAGATAGGCCTTAACACTTGCCCTGTTGTAATGTATGCTTTTAACGTAGGCGTAAATGGGGTAGGTGTCCTTCAGTTCGCGCTCTGCTCCCACAGCATAACTGAATATGCTATCGGCGGAAACGAAGTTCTCTACAATGTCGTAGGCCTCGCGAACCTGGTCAAAGTACTCGTCGAGAGTTGACATTCGCTCCTTGCTCTTCGTGATTTCCACCCGATACACGGCATCTTCGGGCACATCGTTGTAAACCCCCACCGAATCATTTTGGCTCTTCAGGTAGGCCAACACCGGGTCATTCTTCTGCTGCGGACCGGCGATGGCTTTGGGTTCGGCAGTAACAAGGAGATTACCTTCTATCTCTTCCATTACACGGATGGGTTTCATGATGCAGGCCTGCTGAACCACGCCGGCTGCATTCGGCTCACTTCTCACACCCAATACCACGTTGTGTATTCCCGGACTGGCAAAAATGTGTTCTATGGAGGGGCCTTCCTTGTAGGTGCCATCTTCAAAATACCAGTGGTAGGTGTTGGGTGCAAGTCCGGGAATGTTCGTATGCAAGCCGTCGAGTTTCAAAATATCACCGGGTAAAATGCTGTCTGCCGAATTGATAAATACCTGCTCGATGTCCTTTATCTTGAGGTCGTAGCTTGCCTGACTGAAAAACAAATCGCCGGTAAGGGTGTCAACCACGTTCAGCACCACCTTGTATTTTCCGGGGTTTTCGTAGCAGTGGTCTGCTTCGAGTCCGCGGATTCTGGTTCCGTCGCCCATGTTCCATTCGTACTGCAGAGGCAGGGAATCGATGTTCATGGTTGCGGCGTCATAGAACAGGTAGCAATAGCTGTTTTGCTGAAGCGTGTCGCAGTTTTCAAAAACAGGGCGAACCATTTGAATGGTAAATACGTCGTCCTGACCATTTCGGCTGGAGCTTAGGTAGCCTGAGCTGTTGTCGGCACTGAGGTAAATTGCGTAATCGTCCGAAGCTGAGTTGAAGGGCGCTGAAAGCAAAGTTGTGGTTCCTTCGCTAAAGTGATAGATATCCAGTCCACCCATTCCGCCCGGCCGATTGGATGCGAAATACAGGCTCCCGTCGGGGTGTGCGAACGGAAAAAGCTCGCTGTGAGGCGTGTTCACTTCTGAACCGAGGTTGCGGGGAGAACTCCAAAGCCCCTCTTGAGAAGTACTGAAGTAGATGTCCGCTTTTCCCAGACCATCGCCGTAGTTGGCAGAGAAGTACAGGGTGTTGCCGTCTGAAGTGAACGACGGGTGGGCTACGTGGCAATCGGGATTGTTGTGCTCAAAGGGTTTTGGTTCGGACCACTTGCCATTATCCTGAAGAGAGGAAATAAAAATACCGAGTACCGGGCCGTTCGTTCCCCGGTAACTCATGGTTACATACATTTCGTGCTCATTTCGGAAAGCTGCCGGGCCAAAATCCGTGTGGGGAGCTTGTTCAAATGGAAATGCTTTGGGCGTTCCAAATGCGCCAAATGTCTTTACGGGCGATTGGTACAGAGTGGTGAGAGGCATGTCACTCTCGTCATTAAGTCTCGATACGAGTACATCATTGCGCTTGTTGGAGCAAAAGACCACGTGGTAACCAAAGGGAATGGCGGCAAAATCGGTGTTGCGGCTGTTGAGCTTTGAGGCAGGTTTAACCTCATAGCTTTCCTGAGCCATCACAGCAGTGAAGCTTAACCAAAGGGCGATATGCATCAGAGCAAACTTCATCAGAAGAACCTTGGGTCCATTGATTTTACCCTGAAACCAAATTCGTATTGCAGGCCTATTTCGTGCGAACCGCCGCTGTACATTCTGAACATGTTCAGGGCGTAGTCATAAGCATATCCAATTCGGAACTGGTCGTTGATTTGAAACTCGAGCAGCCCCACAACGGCTTCTTTATGGCGGTATGAAACCCCAATCCAGAACCTGTCGCGGTAAATCACATTGCTGTTGAGGTCAAACTGGTGGGTGCCGGCAGGTGTGAAGCGAATCAATGTGCTGGGCTTGAGTTTGAAGTCTTCGTTGAGGTCTATGAGATAGCCTCCGTGAAGGATGTAGTTGTAATGCCTCGGTTCGCTTCGCATGCTTACCCGCTCGTTGGTGAAATGGTACTGTCGGCCGGCAAATGTGGGCACAGAGAATCCAGCAAAAAACCGCTTGTTCTGGTAGTACACGCCAGCCCCAAAATCAGGTTGAAAATGACTTTGCATATCACCCGAAAAAACCAAGTCGTTGCCATCGGTGGTGTTGAGTTCGCTGTAGCGGGCGCTGAGCATGTTTCCACCTGCAGACAATCCAAAGGCCAGCTTACCGGTGCCCATGTCAATGCGATAGGAAACCTGTCCTGAAAAAGCCACCGACTGGGTTACTCCAATGTTTTCGCGATTGAACAACACACCTGCAGATAGCGCCTTGTCTTTGATGGGCGCATGCGCCGAAACCACTTGCGTAACGGGCGCACCGTCAAAGCCAACCCACTGGTTGCGATACATGGCGTTTACGGTCATCACATCGCGGCTGCCAGTATAGGCGGGGTTGATAACCAGTCCGTTGAGCATGTATTGGCTAATCAGCGGACTGTGTTGCCCGAAAGAGGTAAGGGTGCAAAGCAACCCCAGGTATGTCAGTAGGTTTCGCATGGTTGGTGCGGGTCCTTATCGCTGTAGTACGATGAATCCTTTTAAAGGTTCCGCCAGATGGGGAGTTTCAAGCACGTAGAAGTAAGTATCGGGCGGAAGGTCGTTTCCGTTTTTATGTCGGCCGTCCCATTCGTTCCTGTAGTCGTTGCTCATAAAAACTTCGTCGCCCCATCGGCTCATAACCTTCAGCTTCACCGGCGAGAGCATGGAAATTCCTCTGATTTCATAGAAGTCGTTCACATTATCGCCATTGGGCGAGAACGCGTTGGGTACTTCGAGCGGGTTCACGTGAACGATGAGTTTATCGCTTACTGCCGGACAAGGGCCATTGCTCACCGTCCAGTGAAGTACGTTGTTGCCGGCAACCAAATTGCTCACCATGGTGTTGGGGTCATTGGGGTTGCCAAACTGGATCTGGCTGTTTTCGCCGGCCGACCACATTCCTTCTCCAGCCGTGGGTGGTAGCGCCGAAAGCTCAGTAGATGTGGCGATGTTGAGGTGCTGGTCGGGGCCCGCGTGGGCTTCCAGGATAGGTTCGAAGAAGGTGATGTTTTGTGATGTGGTGTTGCTGCAACCCTCATTGGTGGCTGTGTACTGAACCAAATGCGCACCGAAAGAAAGTGCTACGAGGTCGGTAATTCCCGTTGCTTCTGAAGTTTCACCAACGAGAACATTGTCGGTTACAATCCATTCTCCACCAGACGGGCTACCCATTACTTGGGCTTCAGCACCGCATACTTCGCCGGCACCGGAAATAACTGCTTCGGGCGTTTGAATCACCGTCAGCAATTGGGTGTTGTCTTCTCCGCAGTTACCTTCTGCCGGGCTGTAGGTAATGCTTACCTCGCTTCCCGCGAAAAGTGAAGGATTCAGGATGATGCCCGGATTTCCGTTGATAAGCCAGGTGCCTCCGCTCAACCCGGGATTGAAATCGCCCAGATGAAGTATTTCATCATCACTGCACAGGAATTCAGGTATTTCAAATTCTGTTTGGGTGAAAGGAGTCACCTCTACGGTGGCAATGTTGCTCAGGGCCGAAGGACAAACCTCAGATTCAATTTTTACGCGAAACTGCGTCGTAACCTCAATATTTTGGAAGTAGTAGCTTTCCTGACTGCTTTCAATAATTTCAAAATCGGCAAACGCGTTCGTGCTAATTTCCCATCGGGACACCAGTGCATTATTACCACTGATTGAAATAGTTCCTTCATTATCACCAGCACAAACCTGTGCGTCAGGGCCCAATATGCCAGTTACAGGCGCTTGCTCTACATGGATCATCACAGAATTTGATGTGTCCGTATCACATACTCCGGATGATACCGTTGCCCAAATCATCATGTTTTGAGAAACATCTGCAATTTCGCAGTTCGCAGCTCCCGATTGAAGATTTTCAAGCGCACCGTCGCTGTTTTCCACCCACCAGTTGATGTTTGAACCACTTGTGCCTTCAAGGTTGAGAAGTACGGTGCTTCCCGCGCACATCAGGGTATCGGATGCAATGAGGTTTCCGGCCACAGCCGG
>SKUL01000261.1 GCA_007129985.1 Flavobacteriales bacterium | reverse complement strand
TCGAAGAGTTGCGCCAGCGCTCATTTGTGGTTTCATCATTTGGCAAAACCTTTCATGTAACAGGCTGGAAAATGGGCTATTGCATTGCTCCTCAAAGCCTGACGACCGAGTTTCGAAAATGTCATCAGTTTATCGTTTTTACATCGCACACGCCCTCGCAATACGCCCTGGCAGAATACATGCAAAACGATGAAAAGATTGATGGTTTGGGGCCCTTTTACCAAGGGAAGCGCGACTTGTTTCTCGAAAGCCTTGGCGAAACACGTTTTGGCTACACCCCGGCCAAAGGCACCTATTTTCAGCTTCTCAATTACCGGGACCTCACACACGAGGGCGATGTAGCTTATTCGCGCAGGCTTACCACGGAGCGCGGCATTGCCTCCATTCCCATTTCTGTTTTTTACAGCGACGGCCGCAACGACCACTACCTCCGCTTTTGCTTTGCCAAAGACGATGACACGCTTCGCATGGCCGGTGAACTTCTGAACCAAATTGGAACGGCATGAACGATGTGTTGAAAATAACCGCGTTGCAAACCGACTTGCACTGGGAAAACCCTGAAGCCAATCATCGCGCTCTCGGCGAGAAAATGCGCAACGCCCCCGCAGCAGATGCCTATATTCTGCCGGAAATGTTCCCAACCGGCTTTTCAATGGACGCCAAAAGACTTGCCGAATCCATGAATGGCCCGACTCATCAATGGATGAAAGCCATGGCGCGAGAACTCCATGCAGCCGTTGGAGGAAGCGTGATTATTGAAGACACCGGCCATTTTTACAACCGTTTTTTGTGGGTGCATCCGTATGGTGAGACCGATTTCTACGACAAACGACACCGTTTTACCATGGCCGGAGAGCACCATCACTTCAGCGCGGGAAAATCGCAAACCGTGGTGGATGTGAAGGGCTGGCGCGTTCTTCTGCAGGTTTGCTACGACCTTCGTTTTCCCGTTTGGAGCCGCAATCGCGGGGATTACGATGTGGCCGTGTACGTGGCCAACTGGCCCGAGGCGCGCTCAGCGGCATGGAGCAAACTATTACTCGCAAGAGCCATCGAAAACCAGTGTTATATAATTGGTGTAAACCGCGTGGGTACCGACGGAAATCAGATTGCTTACAGCGGCCACTCAGCCATGATTGACCCCAAAGGAGAGTACATGGTTCAGCCTCTGGCCCATAGCGATGAGGCCTTGTATGCCGGGCTAAGCAAAGCGGAACTTCTGGACTTCCGCAAAAAGTTTGCGGTGCTCGATGATGGGGATGACTTTGAGGTGAGGGCTTAGAAGTTTAAATCTCCGAGGCACGGGAAATATCTGCAGCTTTGAGGGGCATGCCGAGGTCAATGCCCCCACCTAGCGCAAGCGTCCGCTTGTGCTCCTTATTCGTGCTCGAAACCCACGCCAAACACCCATCTTGCGCCATTACATGCGCGCTTCGAGAGAAAAAGCTGCCTTGACATCGTTTTGATGAAATGAAAAGTGCATGTGTTGGTTCTCAAAAGGTTCAAAAACAAGATGACACAAGCGGACGCTTGCGCCAGTGGGGGGACGAAGCCTTGTATGCCGGGCTAAGCAAATCGGAACTCCTGGACTTCCGCAAAAAGTTTCCCGTGCTCGATGATGGGGATGACTTTGAGGTGAGGACTTAGAAGTTTAAATCTCCGAGGCACGGGAAATATCTGCAGCTTTGAGGGGCATGCCGAGGTCAATGCACTTTGGCGGTTAAGGTAAAATGATACTACGGTTTAAATTAAAGATGAATAAAACAAACTCAAATAAGCACAATGAATTTTCGTAACTTAGTTGCATACAGATACAAAACAAATGGCGAAAAGCAGGAAACTAAATGTAAATGAATCACCGATAACAGTAATCAACCAAAACGAAATTGATTACATAAGTTTGACCGATATGACAGCCTCTTTTCGAGAGGGAAGTGGACTCATTGGTAAGTGGGTTACCAACAAAAACACATTGGAATATATCGGGGTTTGGGAAAAAATCAACAACCCAGATTTCAATTACCCCGAATTCGGGGTAATTGCCGATGAAGCAGGTGTAAATAGGTTTATAATGTCTGTTGGACAGTGGATTGAAAGAACCAACGCTGTTGGTGTGATTGTAAAAGCGGGGCGTTACGGAGGAACATATGCACATAAAGACATTGCTTTTCATTTCGCAATGTGGTTAAGCCCTGAGTTTCAAATATACTTGGTTAATGAATTCCAACGACTAAAAGATGATGAAAACAACCGACTTAAATTGGAGTGGAACCTACAGCGAACCCTTGCCAAAGTAAACTACCACATCAACACGGACGCAATTAAAGAAAATCTGATTCCCAAAGTAATCACGAAACAGCAGTCAAGCTCTGTTTACGCCCACGAGGCGGACATACTGAATGTGGCCCTTTTTGGAATTACTGCAAAGCAGTGGAGAGAAGATAACCCAGGACAAATAGGGAACATAAGAGATCATGCGACATTAGAACAATTGGTGGTATTGAGCAATATGGAAAGTATAAACGCCTTACTTATCCAACAAGGACTGCCGCAAACCGAACGCCTTATTGCACTGAACCAAGTAGCAATAACCCAAATGAATTCCTTGCTCAAAAATAAAGCGCTAAACAAACTAAAATAGGGCAGAAACGTCCACGAACCACCAATGTCTGCTACGAACAGGCAGGGGTTCTTAATCCTACAAGCTCTGCTCATACCCATCATTCTTCCCGGCAAGCTTCGTATAGCTCGCAGCCTCCGCACATCTGTTTTCTTTCAGCAGCCCCCGGGTTAACACTACTCTTCCGGTAGCAAGGTGTCTTCAGGCTCCGGTTCGGGTTCTTCTTCTTTTTTGAGGTTCCACTCCAGCTCCATGTCCCAATTGGAGCGCACCTGAACCGTAGAGGGGTAATTCACCACCGGCTCGGGCTGGGTGCCTAGCAGGAAATTACCCGTGTCCCACTGTCCATTTCCGTTCAGGTCGTAGATGACCCTCATCTTAAAAGAGCCGGGATTCATCCGGTTGAATTCAATAATGCCGGGTTCTTCGGGTATAACGCGCTTGATAACCACGTCGCGGTCATTGACCAGCTCCAGAATAATGGGGTCGCCGGGCGCGAAACGCAAATCGAGTTTTACGTTTCCAAAATGCCGCTCCTCCCGGGTTTTTACGGTTTTGTCGAGCGTATCATTGGTGAGTTGAAATATATCCGTAAAGGTGCCATCGGGAATGAACACCCGATAGGGCGTGTCGAACTCCCAGGGGTGGTGAATTTCAAAAACGCGTTTGGACTTCGTGCCTTTAAGCGTGTACTCAACAGGAATGGAATCGCGGTAAAGCTCAATTCTGCTTGTGTCTATTTGTTCAATCGGATGATTGAACTTGAGCCGCACTGCTGAAAAGGGGTTGAAATTGAACAACAAATTGTCTTTGATTTCCAGCACGGGGTCTTCATCATTCTTGCGTCTGCGCAGGTCCCAACGAACGGTATCCATCAGGTTGGGCGTGGCTTCAAACACCACTTTTGTTCGCTCAAGGTCGGGAAAATCGGCGCGGTTGGTCATCCACACCCACGTGGTATCGCCCACCTCACCGTGCTCAAAAAGCAGCTTTTGCTCGGGCTCAATGGGAGTTGCCCAAACAGAATCCGCCGGCTGATGCAAGAGAATCATCAGCTCGCCGTGGGGCTTTGCAATACGGTCATCAATGTACTGCGTGGTATCCTCCTCCAAAAAGAGTCGCATAAAATGTGGCACATTGGTGCTGTCGGCAAAGCCCGGTGTAATCAGTGAATCGAGGTAAGCAATTTCCTCGCCGGCGTTGTATTTAAAATTGCTGTTTTCGTCGCGCAAGGCAAAAGCCATGTACCTGCCCTCGCGGATGAAATTGATTTCAAACTGACCTTTGTCGTCTGTTTTTCCGAGGTAGTCGGGCATTCCTGTGTACGGCATGGTATCCACCGGATTGCTGTAAAGCATCACCCACACATCCTTTTCGGGTTTTTCGGTAAAGGCGTTTACCACCTTGCCAATAAATTGCAGGGAATCCAGAAAATCACCGGTAGAAAAAACATATTGCAACCCGGAGGCCTTGTTGCCCTCGTTCAAATCCACAATGGCATCCCCGAAGTTTATCACATAAGTGGTTTCGGGGTTGAGCGGGCTTTTAAGGTCAATGATTACCTTTTTTCCTTTGAGACGAACGTCGGGTCGCTCTTTCATGGTGGGGTTGATAACCATTTGGGCTTTGAGGTTGCGTATCTGCACAAACTCGTCAAACTCCATGATGATGCGCGATGACGAAAAATGCGTGCTGAAATTGAGGGGCGCCGTGGCAATAAGTTCCGGCGGGTCTTCATCCTTGGGGCCACCCGTTGGGGGCTTCATTTGCGCGCAGGAGCGCAGCAGCAGCCCGATAATGACCACCGCAATTAACAGCGATATGCGCGACATCAAACCCAAGGCTGCATCATGCGTGTTAGTTCTTCCAGAAAGCGCTGGTCGGTTTCGCTGAACGCGGCGGGCTGGTCGTGGTCAAGGTCGAGTACCATCAC
>SKUL01000229.1 GCA_007129985.1 Flavobacteriales bacterium | reverse complement strand
GTTCTTTAATGTTTTCTTCGCTGGCGATGCTGTCGCGCATTTCGGTGTACAATTCCAACATTTCAAGGGCCTTGTGGTAGATCCTGTCGAGTTTATATGATTTATACAATGTTTCAGCAGCATCTTTAATTTCATTTAAGTCGCCAATCTCAAGGGCTATTGAAAGTCCTCTTGAAGCATATTCTATAGCCTCTTTCGTTGCTCCACGTTTCAACTCAATTATTCCGATACTCGTTAAAGACGCAGCGATTCCTCTCAGGAATCCCAATTCTTCTTTTATCTCCAAACTTCGAGTATGAAAATCTAAGGATTTAGTATAATCCCCTAGGGCGCCGTATACAAGTCCAATGTTGCCCAGGCACATTGCAATACCACTTTTGTCCCCAAATTCTTCAAAGAGAAATAGGCTGCGGTTAAAGAAGTCAAGTGCCTTGGTATAATCATTCAGGTTATAGTATATATTACCTATAAAGCCAAGTGATGATGCCACTCCATTTTTATCGCCTATGTCTTCCCGGATGGTTAGGCTTCGAGTGCAATAGTCAATAGCTATTTCGAAGTCCTCTTGATCACTGTATATCATTCCGATGTTACTGAGTAGATAAGAAACGCCCATTTTACTTCCTACTTCTTCAAGAACAACAAGACTCTTGTTGTAATAATTAATTGCTTCGGCATACCTGCCTTGTCCATAGTGGATTAATCCCAAATTATTTAAAGTTTTTGCTATACTTTCTCTATCTTCGTATTCTTCATCAATGGCTAAACTGCGATTAAAGTAATTGATTGCCTGAAAATAGTCCCCTTGGTCACCGGAAACAATTCCTAAACTATTTAGAATTTTACTTTCATATTTCTTGTCACCAATTTTTTCTAAAATTGTTAGGGCGTTTCCAAAACATTCAGTTGCCTTCGAATATTCGCCTCGCATAGAGTGCGAAACACCTTGGGTGTGAAGGGCCTTCACCATTTCCTTTTTCAACCCAAGTGACTTGGCAAAATCGTAGCATAACTGAGCGAAAAATATGGCGCTATCAGGCTGAGAGTACAAAAAGCCGTCAATAGTGTAGTCATGAATAGCTTTTAAACGACTGGTATCGGGCTGGTTTATGTCCTCCCATACTCCCCAAAGCGAATCCAGATTAGGTTGAGCCGTTGCGAATGTTTGAAACCAAATCAAAATGCCGATGGTCATTAAAATTCTCATGTCTGATTGTTTTAGTTGGCCTAAAGTTAACAGATTAGTCGTAACGCGTCACGAAAAAGGCGTCAATAATGGAGAGCTGGCGTAAGCGGAAATTATGTTGCGCCGGCACCCCGTAAAAATACGTAATTGGTATTTCAGGTATTTCTCCGCTCATAAAGCAATGAACACATGCCCAACTTTGCCATCACAATGTTTAACCTCAAAATCAAATCAAGATGAAAAAGACAATTACATTTTTGGCATTCTCCGCTCTACTTTACAACGCAAGTGGGCAAGATATGGTAGCTACGCAGAGATATTTTGGAGGCGCCCTTAGCTACCGCATTCAAAACATCACGAAGTATGGAGAATCAGACTTCCTGATGGTGGGCCGAATGAACGACCCTGAATCCAATCCATCAGGCGCAAATATGTTTGCCCTTAGAACAAATGCAGAGCTTTCGAATTTTGAAATGCTGCGCGTGGGAACAAATAACCGGGAATTAGGCTATGCCGGTTTAGCCTTTTCTGACGGAACATTTGGTATGGTAGGTCACACAACGAGCAACGGGGCAACCTCCACTCGTGATGATGGGGTCTTTATCCGGTTCAACGGGCAGGGCAATATACTGAACCAAAAGACATGGGGCGAAAACAATCTTTCTACTGAGCTTGAGTTTTTTGATGCAAAAACAGATGATGATGGAAACATGATAGTTGTTGGCCGCACCGCATATCCGGGCGTAACGGAAAAAGGATTAATCAAGAAAATGACCACAACGGGTTTTGAAATGTGGAGTTCGGAAATTGACTATGACGGGCCTAGCAGGCTGCACAGGAGCCTCGCTGCAGATGGGGGCTATTATTTCATTGGCTATGTACGCCAGGATAATGGAAATTACAACACCCTTCTTTGTAAGACGGATTTAAACGGCAATCTCCTTTTTTCGAGGGTCTATGATTTAAGCGGTGTCAATACCAGTTCTGTAGCAGGGGGAAATAACAGTGCTAAAAAAATTGTTGACACTGGCGACGGGTTAATAATTGCTCATCATTTTCGAAATGATGGCGAGACCACCACTCACACTGCGATTCTGAAAGTGGACTACACAGGAAGCATTGTATGGACACGCCGATTACAATTTGGTACAGAGAATAATTTCGTCAACTCTATTAGAAAAGGGCATGGAGATAATGAGTATATTTTTGTGGGAGATACAGATTCTGCCACCCCTACAAGAGATGCTCAAATCTATTCGCTTTCGGATTTACCGGGAGGCCCTGTGCTGAATTGGATGCGGGTTTTAACAGGTGCTGAATTTCAGCGGTTATGGGATGTCGAGTCATTCGATTATCAAGGGTCTAAGGGATATATCGCAGTTGGCGATATCCAAAATTCATCGGGAGAGAAGGATGCGTGGATAGTGAGAACCGACCAATTTGGAGGAGGCTGGGCCAATGAGGACTGCTGGTTGGATAATCTCCCGGCTGCATTAATAGCCTTGCCGGTAACAGTGGTAGATGAAGGAATTTCACTCACACCATGGAATATCGTAAGTGACCACAATTTCACTTTTGACCAACCTATTGTTGTGCCGTTGAACAACGATGGCATTTGCCAACCCTTGTCTTTTGTAGCGAGTGTAGAAGGCCTGGAGGAATTTGGCAGCGATATCGTTGTTTTTCCCAACCCTTCGAGCGGTGAGGTTTATCTTCGCTCAGATAAGCACGAAGGTCAACCCATGATGGTGGAAGTGTTTAGTGTTAGTGGAAAAACTGTTTTAAGTCAGCGTGACCATTTGCTGAATACGCAAATGCCATTGAGGATGAACCATTGTCTGCCCGGAATGTACTTCATTCGCATTACTTCCCCTCAAGGCGGACAATCTCAGCACAAACTGATTCTTCGCTAATCGTTGGTAAAAGTGAGGAGAGTGAACCGCGTCCATTTCGGGCGCGGTTTTTCCATTAAGCCACTTTCTTCGTTTCCTGTTTCGCCACCACCACCTCAACCCGCGTTCCCTTCCCCGGAGCACTGGTTAGTGTCATTTCTCCACCTGCAACACCCACGCGGTTTTCGAGGTTCTTGAGACCCAAACCGGTTTGACCGGAGCGCGATTGCCGGAGCGTATTGATGTCAAATCCTTTCCCGTTGTCGGAAAATGAGAGGTGTAGATGTCCATTTTGCTCTTTGAGCCGGAGATGAAATACAGTGGCCTCTGCGTGCTTCATGGCATTGTTCATCATTTCCTGGATGACGCGGTAAAGCGCCAGTTCGCGCTCAAGTTCCATGCGGGTAGTTTGGGCCGGTAGATCTTTTTGAATGGTAATGCCCGTGGCCTCGCTTATTTTATCTGCCAGCTCATTGAGCGCGTGGGCCAATCCAAACTTTTCGAGGGTGGGTGGCAGCAGGTCTTTGCTTATGCGCCGTACGTTGGTGATGGTATCATCCACCAGGGAAACTGCCGGGAGAACTGGATTTTCGGCCTCAACCAGTTTCAGTTTTGCAGATGCCGCGCTCAATTGTAACCTGATGGTAGAAAGCATGGCCCCCACCTCGTCGTGCAGGTCCTGGGCAATGCGCCGACGTTCCTGCTCCTGGCTATTGATTGAGGCATGGATAAGCTCCTGTTGGTAAGCTGCTTCTTTTTCTTTGAGCATCAGTTTGTTCTTGATTACCTTGCGTTGGTAAAACAAAAACGTAATGAAAATCAGGAAAAGCCCACCTGAGGCGTACAGGTTGCGTTCGGTTTCTTTTTTGGCTACTTCAACCCGATGGTTTAACTCGCGGGCCTCAATATCTGCAAGGGTGCGGAGGCTGTCTGCCAGGGCTTTCTTTTCGTATTCATATTTGAACTCAAAGCGGGCGAGTTCTTTGATGTTTTTCTCGCTGGCGATGCTGTCGCGCATCTCAATAAATAACTCATACATTTTTAAACTCTCTTCAAAGTTACCCATGTTTTTGAGGGCATTCCAGAGCGATTCGGCGGCGTTGCGGATTTCTTTAACACCTCCCATATCTTCAGCGACATCCAATGCACGTTGAGCAAATTGAGCAGCGTTAACATAGTCATTTTGCATTTGGTAAACCAAGCTTATGTTGTGTAGATTTACTGAAACGCCGCTTCTCTGACCCATCTCTTCATTCATTAGCATACTGCGCTCGTGATAATCTATCGCCTTATCATATATGCCTTTGTTTTTGTATGCAACTCCTATGTTGCCCAGTGTCAAAGCAATTCCATGCTTGTCAGCGATTTCTTCTCTTATCAAAAGAGCCTTGTTAAAGAATTCTATTGCCTCATTTTGCAATCCTAGTTGCTCATGAGCCACTCCAATGCCATTATAGCAAGCAGCCATGCCATGGTTACTAC
>SKUL01000040.1 GCA_007129985.1 Flavobacteriales bacterium | reverse complement strand
TCACGCCGGCAGGGGCGAAGACGTGAGCATGACTAAATTTGAGTCCGTAGCAGGCGATGCAGGCACTGGCTACCTCGGAACCTTGCTGGATGCCATTCGAGGTAAGATGGTGGTTGAGATTCGTTATCAAAAATTTACAGCTGACAAAGCCCGCAACTACACACTGCACCCGCTGCTGCTCAAGGAGTACCGAAATCGCTGGTACCTCATTGCATTTCACCCGGGAGCTAACAAGGTGCAGAGCTTTGGACTCGAGCGTGTACGGCAACTTCAAGTGCTCAAAGAAGGCTTTGAACCACCTACCGACTTTGACCCTGAGGACTATTTTTCACGAAGCTTCGGTATCACCGTTTTTGAAGGCAAGCCTGAAAAAATCCGATTTGAGGTAACAGAAGTCACCGCGCATTACCTCGAAACGCAGCCTTTGCACCCAAGCCAGCAGCGATTATCACAAAACAAAGGCTGGACACAATACGAAATTGAGGTGCTGCCCGGCGAAGAACTCATCATGTATTTTTTGAGTCTCGGTCCCAACGTGCGGGTGCTCAGTCCGGCGCATATTCGAAACATGGTGCTTGAAAGACTCAAAAGCGCAACAGATTTGTATTGAAGCCTTCATTCAGTCAATGTGCAGATTTTCATATTGTTGTGTTTTCGTTGGTTCGGAGCTTTCAAGATTTCGCTGAATGCGCCGCAAATAATTCCAAAAACTGAAAATCGGGCACGTGGGTTGATGCTCAACCAATACATTTGTAAAGTCTCAATTCAGGTAAGATGGCTGGTTTTAAAAAGTGGTTGCTGTGGTCCTTGGCAGGCATTCTGTTACTTGTGATGTTGGTTTTTAGCACAGTATTGATTGTGCTCTATTATCACGAAGACCGTATCGCTTCGCATTTCGTTGATCAGCTTAACGAGGGGCAACAAGGCGTACTCAAGTTTGAGAGCGTTGAATTGGCTCCATTCAGGGCCTTTCCATACATCAGTATCGACATCAAAGGCCTTCGCTTTTATTCCGACCGGGACCCGGATGAGGCCAAACCCCTCTACGCCTTTGAGGATGTGTACGTGGGTTTTGATATTCTGCGCTTGCTGAAAGGCGATTTCACCGTTGCGCAAATCTGGTTAAAAGATGGCTTCATTCTCTTTGAGAAGCTCGAAGACGGTACCTACAAACTATTGAAAGCTAAATCGGGCAATGGCGAAGAAACCGAAAACGAAGAAAGCAGTTTTGAACTTGACCTTGAGCGCATCATGATGGACAACATCAGTTTTCGAAATGTGAACTACGGTCCGGAAGGGAATGACATGCTCATGGACATCAAACACGCAGAAGCATATTTCAGAACAACCGGCGATGGTATCAGCATGGGACTGGAGAGCGATATTTTCCTGAATCACTACATGTCCGGCTATGCGACCTGGTTCAGGGAACTGCCCTTTTCACTACAGGCCAGCATGACTATCAAAGATGGTGTTATCGAAATACTGCCCAGCAAACTTGTGGTTGCTACCGGCAACCTGAACCTTCACGGAACCCTTATTCCTGAACAGGATCTGTTCATTGACCTCAAACTGGAAGGAAAAAAGAAGAGTTTTGATACCTTCATTTCCTTTATGCCGCCGGAGTCTATCGAGAAGCTGCTCGAGTTCAAGAACGAAGGTGACATTTACTTCAATGGCTCTATTGTGGGAGCCTTAGATGTGAGCAGTCCTGTAATTGATTTGGAAATTGGCTGCAGTAACACCACGTTCTATCATGAAAAGCACGATAAAGCCCTGCGAGATGTTGCTTTCAAAGGACGTTTCAGAACCGGTGATGACGGAGGCCTCGAAACGGCATTTGCCGAAGTTCAAAACCTATACGGCCAGCCGGAGAGCGGTTTGATACGGGGTACGTTTCGTGTGGACAACCTTGTCAATCCACAATACCAATTGGATTTTCACGCAGATTTTGAGTTGGAAGACCTCAAGACTTTTTACGATGTTGATGAAATAGAATACGGAACCGGCCGCGTGACCATTGACGTTACCCTGGATGAATACGTGGGAGTGGACAGCGCGCTGCATTTTAATACGATAACCACCGACGGGGTTTTGAGCAGCATTGCCTTTCGGGATGTGGAGGTGAAACTGGCGTCCATGAGTGCGCCGCTTCGCGAGTTCAATGGTCGTATTGTGCTGGATGGAGATGATTTGCGCTCCGAAGGTCTGAGGGTTAAAAAACGGAATAGTGATTTTGCCTTTGATTTTCTGCTCACCAATGTAGCCGCATTGCTCCATGGTAATGATGCGCCCGTTGACTTAACCATCCATGGCGAAAGCCAGCAGATTCTCATGGCTGAGTTGGTAGATGTGATGAAGGAAATTCCCGATGAGCCATGGGCACGCGATACGCTCAAAAATCTTCAATTTGACCTGGATGTTCACACCAAGGTAAACGCATTGCAAACAGCAGAATGGGTGCCCGACATGCGGCTTAATTTTCGCCATCTTGAGTTTGAATCGGCCAAGTATCCTTTTCCCATTGGCGATATAAGTGGCAAGATATCCATGAGCGATAATCATCTCAATGTGGAGAAATTTGGGATAACCGTGGGTCGAAACAAGCTGCACACCGATGTTTCAGTAACAGGCCTTACCGCATTCTTCGACAGCACATCTACCTTACCACTTGAACATAACATCGTGCTCACCAGCAAATACTTCAATGCCAAAGAACTGTTGGTTTATGATGGCAAGGCCATGATTCACGACAGCATTGAAGAGGAGGTCATCAGGGATTTGGTTTTCAGAGGCTCCGGAAACATCCATCCGCACAGTAACAATGGGCGAGGATTCCTCAGCAGTACACATATAGACCACTTTACGGTGCGAATCAATGATTTGCCAGCAATTCGCGATGTAGATGGCTTTATAGAGACAGATACCACCGGAACCATCGCCTTAAGAGGATTGCAATTGGCCATGGGTAAGAGCGATGTGCGTGCCGACGTGTATTTGCGCAACTTTCTCGATCCCAACCAGAAACACAATCATATTGAAGGGAAGGTGAGGAGCAATCTGCTCGACCTGGACGACATGATGGGTTGGGTGCCAGAGGATACCGTTGGCGTGTCGCACGAGGAAGCCTTCAATATCTTCGCATTGAATTTCCCTGAAATGCACCTGGAAACAGACATACGTGAGGTGCGCCATCACCGCTCGGTTCTGAACAACCTACACGGCGAAGTACGTGTGAACACCAATCACATTGTGCAAATGGATACGCTCTTTTTTGAAGCTGCCGGCGGAAGTGTGCGAATGAACGGACGGTTTAATGGCTCAAACCCCGACAGTATTTACTTCCGCTCTGTGCTTTCTGTCAACAACATCGACCTCGACCAGGTGATGTACAAGATGGACAATTTCGGAAATGACTTTGTGGTGAACGAAAACCTGCAGGGTAGAATGTCTGGAATTATGACGGTAAGAGCGCTTATGCACCCCGACATGGTACCGGATCTGCGCCAAACGCATGTTGTTGCCGATGTCACCATCAGTGAGGGCAGATTGAGGAACTTTGGCCCCATGCAGGCTCTTGCCGATTTTATGGGCGATAAAGACTTGGAGAATGTGAGGTTCGGCGAGTTGAGCAACACCTTTACCTTTGACAACGGTGCGTTAACCATCCCCGAAATGAAAATCACCAGCACCCTCGGTTACCTCTACCTGAGCGGAAATCAAACCATGGATTTGGACATGAACTACGCATTACGCCTTCCGCTGGGCATGGTGAAGCGCGCAAGCTGGAGCATGGTAAAAGGCAAACTGCAAGGCGGCTCAAAGCGCAAAGAAGATCTGGACGACCTCGAAAGGGCCGAAGAAGAAATCATTTCGTCGCAAAAAGGTCTCATCAAGGGCTACCTTAATGTACTTATCTCAGGTACTCCGGACAACTACTCCATTGGCCTTGGTCGCCCTAAAGACCGTAAAGGAGGAGCCTGACAGCACCTAAGTACAAGTCGTGTTTTGTGCCTACCTTCGCGGCCTGAATGAAGGCCCTCAGCCTTATTTCTTAAAGCTGCACACAACATGTCAAAGAAATTGAAACCAGAGAGTTTGATGATGTCATACGGCTACAAGCCGGAACTCTCAGAGGGCGCCATCAAGCCCCCCATTTTCCAAACCTCAACCTTTGTTTTTAAAACCGCCGAAGAAGGAAAGGCCTTTTTTGAAGTGGCCTACGGACTTCGTGAGCAAGATGCCGACGAAGAGCTGGGACTCATCTATAGTCGCCTGAATAACCCCAATCTGGAAATTCTTGAAGATCGTCTCACATTGTGGGACGAAGCCGAAGATTGTGCAGTTTTTGAAAGCGGAATGTCGGCCATCTCTACCGTGCTTCTTGAGTTCTTAAAACCCGGTGACGTGCTGCTCACCAGTGCTCCCTTGTACGGAGGAAGCGACCACTTCGTGAAGAAAATTCTTCCGCTTTTCGGCATTGAAGTACTGTCGTTTACCAACGAAAATACTGCCGAGGCCATCATAGACCTTGTGGAGAAAAGCGGCAAAGCCGACAAGCTGGCCTTTG
>SKUL01000104.1 GCA_007129985.1 Flavobacteriales bacterium | reverse complement strand
GTTTGCAACTTCGGAGGTTTTGGAACAGATTCTTTCTGAACGTTGAGCTCAAACTTGCCTTAAACATCTTGTTCGGATACCGTGAATTTTGCATCTAAGCCCGCACGCGTTGCAAACGCGCACTTGCCAATAGGTAATCAATCATTTAAGAGAAGATGAGGATTGGGATTGGACATGAAGGCCGTTGCAAACGAGGATGAGAGCGGTAATGATAGGTTATTTACCTCTGTCTTTATGCGCGATGTCAGGCTTTTATGTCCTTTTGTCTAGGAAACAAAAGGACCAAAAATTCCCTGGACGCAACTCCTCCCTGCGTTTTTTCTTCGCACCGATTAAGCGCGGCCGGACGAGCTTCCGCTGGTCGCTTTCCGGTCTTGCTAAATCGCTGCTTTGAATAAACTTGCTCGGAGTTGAAGTCCGGGTCGCAATCCTCTGGCTTCACTGATTGAAGGTAGTTAATCGGTTGTTGAGCAGTCTGTTTTTGCGTTTCTTGTCGATAGATAGAGTGAAATGATATGATGTTTTTCGACCAACCGGATGGCGTTCCCACAAGGAACCCGTCCGCGTTGGGAAAGCGAGCAGATTAGATTTTGGGCAAGTGAACAGGTCATTCGAAACGGAATACCCTTGCGCTCGTTGCGCATTCTTATCCGAAGCATTGCAGGCGGTTACCCGTCCAAAAACCTCATTCTCCTAACCCCAGCCGCAATAGAACGCGTGTGGGAACAAAAGGCTAACTTTGTGGTTGCTTAGGCAGATACCATGAAAAAGTTTGAGATACCCAGTATTTACCGGTCGGAAGTGATTGGTAAAATTAAGGAAGCCAGAAAAATACGCGACCCGCGCAAAAAAGATTTTGAGCCTACCTTGCTCGATTTTGGACCGGTACGCTTTTATATTGCCCGACATTTTGGGTTTTGTTACGGCGTAGAAAACGCCATCGAAATCTCCTACAAAGCCCTGGACGAAAACCCCGACCGACGCATTTTTCTCCTCAGCCAGATGATTCACAATCCGGAGGTAAACAACGATTTACTCTCCAGGGGGATTCGCTTTATCATGGACACCGAAGGCAATCAGATTATTGACTGGAGTGAACTCAAAGCCGATGATATCGTGATTATACCGGCTTTCGGAACCACCATCGAAATTGAAAACAAACTCGCTGACATCGGCATCGAAACTCAAAGCTACAATACGACCTGCCCCTTTGTGGAGAAAGTGTGGAACCGCTCGCGCAAGCTCGGTCAGGACAACTACACCGTTATCATCCACGGAAAGCGCAAGCACGAGGAAACACGGGCCACCTTTTCACACAGTAAATCTACAGCGCCTTCGCTCGTGATTCGCGATATGGAGGAAGCCAAACTAGTAGCAGCCAAAATGCGGGGCGAGATAAGCACCGAAGAGTTTTTCAGACATTTCTCTGCATGTGTGTCCGAAGGCTTTGACCCCGACGTGCATCTGCAAAGAGTGGGCGTGGTAAACCAAACCACCATGCTCGCCACCGAAACGCAGGCCATCGCCGATTTTTTCAAAGAAGTAGCCATAGAGGTGTACGGTCAGGAAAACATTCAGCAGCATTTTGCCGATACCCGCGATACGCTTTGCTACGCCACCAACGACAACCAGCAGGCCACCTACGGTCTATTGGAAAAACACGCCGACCTCGCCATTGTGGTGGGAGGCTACAACAGTTCCAATACTTCGCATCTGGTTGAGTTGTGCGCAGAGAAATTTCCCACCTACTTCATCAATTCGGAGTCGGAAATTGAGTCTGCCCACGCCATTAATCACTACAACTACGTAGAGAAAATCAAGTTGCGCACTGAGAACTACATTCCGGAAAACCGCCCTGTGACCATAATCCTCACCAGCGGTGCCTCCTGCCCCGATGCAGTTGTGGACCGCGTGCTGCATAAACTGCTCACGTATTTTGAAAACGTTCGCGATGTAGAAACGGTTGTAGATGAAGCGCTCATGCAGCCCGAGTAGTCTCCTCTACCAGGTTCAGCGCTTTTTGAAATTGCCCCTCCAGCGTGAGATTTGTGTTGTCAATTACAACGGCATCTTCGGCCTGTCGTAGCGGATTTACCGCGCGGTTGGAGTCTTCCTCGTCGCGCTGCAGCAGGTTGCGGTGTACCTCGTCCAGACTCACCTGCATTCCTTTTTCCTTCAGTTCGCTGTAACGTCTTTCGGCGCGCACCATGGGGTCGGCGGTCATAAAAAGTTTCAGGTGGGCGTCGGGCAATACGTTGGTGCCGATGTCTCTGCCGTCCATGACAACGCCTTTTTCACGGGCCATGTCGCGCTGAAGCTCCACCAATTTTGCGCGCACCTCGGGCACTGCGGCCACTTCGCTTACCCTTGCGGAAACCCTCATCTCGCGAATCAGATGTTCCACCGGCTTTCCGTTGAGGTGAATCACAGCTTTGTCCTGTTCAGGGGTGCGGGCAAAGCGCACATCAATGTGGGGCAGGGCAGCAATGAGTTTTTCGCGCTCAAACCCGTCGTCGTGCAGCCAGCCTGATTGCAACGCATGGAGGGTAATGGCGCGGTACATCGCTCCGGAGTCTATGTAAATGTAATTGAGCTTTTCGGCGAGTTGGCGGGCCAGGGTGCTTTTTCCGCAGGAGGAGTACCCGTCAATGGCGATATTGATTTTCTGCACGGCTTCGGTTTCTTGGCCAAAGCTAATTCTTCCCTGCGAAATCAGAAAACCGGGTGGTAATGGTGAGGTGATTGGAGGCACCTGCCAGCGAGTAGGTGTTGTGTCCGTAGCTCAGGTGAAACTTGTGCACCCGCAATCCGAAGCCAAAGGAAATTCCCGCCAGACCTGTAATGTCCGGAGCTTTGAGTTCCTGCCTCCGACGGTAATTAAATCCGCCCCGCAGAAACATGTTTTTGCCAATGAGAATTTCCACACCAAAAGCAAGGTGCCGCATCAGGTTTTCGCCAAAGGTGTTTTGGCTCACGTTGATAATCTCGCCGGTAAGCGGGTCGCGCTGTTCGGTGTTTTCGTCTTCTTCCACCAGCTCCCATTGCTGCATGTTTTCAACCACCATCATCAGCCTGAAGGGAGCATTTTTCAACTTATGGGTGATGGCCATCTGAATTTCGAACGGCATGTTGGGGCGGTCGTTGTCAGTATAGTAGCTGAGCGGAGCACCGATGTTGAGCATCATGAGTGATACCGTGGTATTGATGCGCGGATTGTGGTACACCCCCGCAAGGTCAACGGCCAGTGCGGTGGATACAAACTCAGCCATCTGCCCGTAAAAGAACTTGGCGTTGGCCCCGAAAGTAAACAGCGAATCAATGGGCCGCGAATAACCCAGGTTTACAATGTACTCGCCGGCGTTGAAGCTTCCGGTTTCGTCGCCAAAGGGATTGGTTTCGGTAAATTGTCCGTAGCTGAGATAGTTCACCGAAGCCGCAATGGTTCCGATTTTTTCGTGGTGACGCGCGTAGGCCACCTGACCGTAGTTGATGTTGCTCAGGTAGTTGATATAGCTGAACGAGAACTGGTTGTGGTTTTGTTCGTCGAGCAGGGCCGGGTTGAAAGTGCCGAGGTTGAGGTCGCCGTCCTTTATTGCAAAGCCATTGGCTCCCAGTGCGCCCATCCTTGCCGAGAAAATCAGATTACTAGACACAAAAGCATTTTGCCCACTGCCTTGCGCAGCTACATCGCTAAGCCCATACAGGCTGATTAACAAAAGGATGGAGGTTTTAAGCCGCATCAGAGGTTCATTCCAAAACGGAACGCAAGATAGCGATACTTATTTTGGCTGACCCGCAAAAAGATGGGCCTATTCTCAAATTCCTCAGGCTACTTTCAGGGCGTTTACCACCTTTTCCTTCAGAAGGGCAAGTTGCACCACTTCAATCATCTCATCCACGTAGTGAAAGGTGAGGCCTTTGATATACTTGGGGTTGATGTCCTCAATGTCCTTTTGGTTGTGTTTGGAAAGGATGATTTCCTTGATGTTGGCCCGCTTGGCCGCCAGAATTTTTTCTTTGATTCCTCCCACGGGAAGCACCTTGCCGCGCAGCGTAATCTCACCGGTCATGGCGAGGTATTTTTTCACCTTTTGCTGCGTAAAGGCCGAGGCCATTGCAGTGAGCATGGTAATTCCCGCCGAGGGACCGTCTTTGGGAACCGCGCCTTCGGGTACGTGCACGTGGATGTTCCACTTGTCAAATACCTCCCAGTCGAGGTTTAATTTGTCACTGTGCGATTTGAGGTACTCCAGCGCAATCATGGCCGATTCTTTCATCACATCGCCCAGGTTTCCGGTGAGGGTGAGCTTGCCCTTGCCACGGGTAATGCTGGTTTCGATGAAGAGAATGTCGCCACCGGTGGGCGTCCAAGCCAGTCCGGTTACCACGCCGGCCACGTCGTTGTTCTGGTATTTGTCTTTGGCGTGCGCCGGACCGAGAATTTTGGTGAGTTCTTCGGGCTTTACAGGTGCTACAAACTCCTCGTCGAGCGCGAGGTTTTTGGCTCGCTGCCGCACAATTTTGGAAATGCGCTTTTCGAGGGTTCGCACACCGCTTTCGTTGGTGTACTCTTCGATGATTT
>SKUL01000260.1 GCA_007129985.1 Flavobacteriales bacterium | reverse complement strand
CAGAAGAAGGGTGGCTCGCGCCTGCCGGCAACCTCGAGCTGCATCACAGTAATTAGGCTTATAGGCACAAAAAAACCCGTCACCAGGCGGCAACGGGTTTTTAAACTCGTTTTGAAAAATTGATTAGTGAGCGGCGAGGTACTCAGCCACTCCTTTGTGGTCTGCTTTCATGCCTTCGGCGCCTTCTGACCAGTTGGCCGGGCAAACTTCTCCTTTGGCTTCAAAGAACTGCAGCGCGTCAACCATTCGCATGGCTTCATCTACATTTCGACCCAGCGGGAAGTTGTTTACAATCTGGTGCTGAACCACTCCTTCTTTGTCAATCAGGAATAGACCGCGGTAGGCAATCATTGGGCCGGTAGCAACCAACTCACCTTCCACGCCGTAATCGTACTGACCGGCGAGTACGCCAAAGGCATCGCTGATGGTTTTTGAAGTATCGGCAACAATGGGGTAGGTTACACCCTGAATACCACCATCTGCCTTAGGCATTTGAAGCCATCCCCAGTGAGATTCTTCGGTGTCGGTTGAGCATGCTACTACAGCTACACCTTTGCTTTCGAATTCAGCCAAACGTGATTGAAAAGCGTGCAATTCGGTAGGACACACAAAGGTGAAATCCTTGGGGTAGAAGAAGAAAATTACATGACGCTTTCCGATAAATTGGTCGAGCGAAAAGTCACTAATAATCTCCTCACCGTTGATAACGGCTGAAGCTTTGAACGAAGGAGCTTTTTTTCCTACAAGTACTGACATAGTGTTATGTTTTGGGTTTAAAAATGTTCTTGTTACGCTGCAAAAGTAGGCATTCAGCCGTTGTGATTACGTCCTCAATCATGGTAATTAATGATGGCTTCATAGCCTGTTGTTATGAAGAACAAAATGCTTAAAAATCAATGGGCTAGGATGCAAGCAGAGCCAGTCCGAAGCCGGCCAGAATAACCATCATTTTGTACAGGTTAAAACGATGGTTTTCGCCGGTTTCAAAAAGGATGGTGGTTGACAAGTGAAGGATGATACCCCCGGCCAGTGCAAGAATTCGTGAAAAGACAACCATGTCTTGCCCGTTGTTGCTGATGAGCGGACTCACCAAAATACCCACAGGCGCAGATGCTGCAAAAATGAAGAGAAACAAGATGGTTTTGGCGCGGGACATTTTCAATCCCAGCATCATTCCCACCAGAGCAATGGTGATGGGTATATTGTGAATGACGATTCCCCACAAGTATCCCTGATGACTGTGGTGGTGATGGTGATGATGATGACCGTGGTCGTGCAGATGATCGTGAACGTGATGAAGTTGTTCATCAAAGCCCAGAGGAAGACTTTCGGTAAACGCGTGAACACACAAGCTCAGGAGCATCGTCCAGGTGATGGCCTTTCCATGCTCGTGTTCGTGGTGTTGAGCAGGATGGTGAACATGACCATGCTCAATTCCCCCGCTGAAGTAGTCGAGAATAATCTGAAGCAAGAACCCAACAATTACAAACAGACCAACTTGCGCGCCCCCAAGTTCATATGCTTCAGGAAGAATGTGCATCACAGTAATTCCCAAAAGCAGCGCGCCGCTGAATGCAAGGAGCAGTTTAAGGTAGGGCTTCATCAATTTCGGGAAGGCAATCACGAGGAGCCCTACGGTCATAGCCGAGAAAAACAGAATGAGAATTCGTTCGAGGCTTTCGGTCATTTTTTGCGGCTTGTAATGATGAGTCGGTCGGAGTGATTCGGGTCAAAAGGCTCAAACTGGTAGGAGCCATAAACTGATTCAGGAATGAGGTTGGCGGCTTCAAACATGCTGAAAAGCGCGGCCTTGTTGAAGGCCTGAACCCGCTCCTCAAATTGAAGGTCGGGGTCATTGTTGATGTGGATGCGTTTCACTATTTCGCCGCTTTCCACACTCCGGGTGATTTCAAAGTGATAGTTATCAATAACTTTGGTTTCCTTTGCCACGAGCTCACGAACAGCTTTATCAGTGTTCATGAAATCGAGTACAAACTTACCCTCCGGCAAGAGCATAGAATGAGCTGCCTGAAGCACTTTCAAATTATCAATGGCATCCCTGAAGTATCCGAAGCTGGTAAACAAGTTGAGAATCAAGTCAAAGTGTAAACCCCGCAGGGGGTCACGCATATCGTGTTGTACGAATTGCAAATCGGGCCGGCTGTATTCACTAGCTGCTGCTATATTGGCTGCGCTCAGGTCAATGCCCACCACATCGTACCCCAGTTCGTTCAGCATGATGCAGTGGCGTCCTTTTCCACACCCTAGATCCAACACTTTCTTCCCCGCCGGAAGTTTCAACACGTCCATAAGGTTGTGCACAAAGCGTCCAGCCTCAGACCTGTCGCGATGCTTGTAGAGGATGTGGTAGTACGGTGAGTCAAACCAATGCTTGAACCAGGAAGATTGAGGAGTTGTCATGAAACTGCGATGGGGTCGCAAATATACAGCAATGCCATCAGATGCATTGCAGCGCTATTAACACAAAGCCATGAAAATGTTTTTACCCCATGTAGGTGGCAATTGCTGTGCCTTGTTATCTTTGTCTGAAACCAACCAATGAGCGGACACCTCGAGATATACGATCTGTACGAGAAACTGGAAAGGAAAAACATCATGATTTCCTTTAAGGGGGAATTGACCAGTGAGCTCATGGAGTCCATCCTCACGGTGGTGGAGCGAAAACTGGAAGGGTTTAGTGAGAGCGCCACTATTCGCAAAAAAGTTTTCAATGTGCTGGTAGAGTTGTTGCAAAATCTCTTTCACCACCGGGGCGTCTCACCGCTAGCTCTTTCCTCTGGGTTTAGTGATGGCGATTCTGTCATTATTATGATAGCCCGCAATGCTACGGGCTACTCAATCATCACAGGTAACTTCATCAATAACCGCGATGCCGGTCAACTCAAACAACGTCTTGAAGAAATCAACGCAATGGGTGCCGAAGAGCTCAAGCAGTTTTACAAACAGGTATTGAGCAACGGCAGAATCAGTCAAAAAGGCGGTGCAGGCCTCGGTATGATTGATGTTGCCCGTAAATCGAAGGATAAGCTGGAGTACGGTTTTATCCCATTTGATGAAAACCACTCATTTTTTAGCTTGAACGTAAAAGTAGCATAATCAGTTAGCCATGGAAAATATCACACTTGAAGGATCTACCAAAACGCCAACAGTACAATTCGATGCTGCAAAAGGTACGCTGGCCATTCGCGGCCGTTCTATTCCGGAGAACTCTATAGAATTCTACACTCCATTGCTCGATTGGATAGACACTTATGGAAAGGATGCCAAAAACCCAACTGTAGTCATCATTCAACTTGAATACTTCAATACAAGCTCGTCCAAGTGCATTCTTGATGTATTTAAACGGCTCGAGAAAATCAAAACCCAAGGCAAAGAAGTGCTGGTGAAGTGGCACTACGAAACTGATGATGAAGACATGCTTGAGGCGGGTGAGGACTATCAGGCAATCATCAACCTGCCTTTCGAAATGATTGAGGTTGAGGAAGCCTGATAAGGCACTCCTCTGTGCTCACAGTACCGAAGGACTCGTGGTTTGCCGTGGCTTGCGAGGTATAAGTCGTCCAAATAGTTCTCCCGTTTTTCGCAGCCCATCCACATAAAGCAGGAGTGCCAGAAACACGGTCATCCCCCAAATTACCAACAAATTCGCCGAGAAGGTGTCTATCCTTTTGGCAAGCATAATTTTGTTCGGGGCATAAAAGTGTGAGCCAAAAAATGGCGTTTGAAAAGGCTCACTGTAGATTAAATCCTTCTTTTGAACCAAACGATTGTTGTACGCAACAATGTAGTTGAGATCGTTTTTGTTGGTTACAAAGTTGTCGAGCGCCCTATTGCTGTAATCTTGCTGCATTGCCTGATATTCGTTACGCTGCGCTTCGGTGGCGGTCATCTCTGAGATAATCTCCTCTTTGGCATCGGCAGCTTTGTTGTACACCCTTCTATAGTGCGCTACGAGTTTGTCGATGTGGTGATCAAGTTCAAGAAGTACATCCGTGTTTATGCGGTCTTTGTGAAGCATTTCCGCCAAAGTGAAGTCGAGCCCCCGGATAAACTGATTTTCCCGGGTGATTTCTAAGCGCAATAAGTCCAGGTGTTGTTGTAGCTCTTTGTTTTTATCACCGCTTGCAATCAGTCGGCGGGCGGCTCCGCTGCGGTTTTTCATTTCTCTGGCCCAATAATCTTTTTTCCAGTTAGAATACTTCTTACGCTTTTCGAGTTCATAAAATTTGCTGTCAAATTTATTCTGCGTGGCCTGAACAACAGCAAGCCCCTCATAGGCCCATCGCGATGCCATGATGTTTCCAATAAACGGAACACCTGTTTGAGAGCTGATGGATGGATGTAGCTTATCGAATTTTACGATTACACCGCTAAATAGTAGTTGTGGAATAATAAGCACCGGAACAATGATGTATATAACCTTGGCGGAATTGAATGTTGCAGAAATGTTGAGTCCGAGCAAGTTTGCGAAACAAGATGCCGTAAACAGCATGGCCCAGTAGTAGAGACTAAGTCCCTGTACGCCCAACATCAGGTTACCTACCCACACATAAGTGAGGGTTTGAATGGCTGAAATGAGAAACATTACCGAGATTTTGGAAAGCAGGTAGCTCCCGCGACTCAGATTCAAAAATTGCTCACGCTTGCTCACTTTTTTGTCGCGAATTATTTCCTCGGAGCTTACAGTAAGACCGAAGAAAAGAGCCACGATCACTGAGATGAAAATGTACTGCGGAATGTTTTCGTTCTCACTAAAAATATACTGCCCTCCAGCAATAGGGTCCTTTACGAAATAGCGCATAAAGAACGTGAGAATGGCTGCCAGCACAGGGGCTTCCAGAAAGGTGATAAGCAGATACTGCAGATTGGCCGATTTAGACAGCATATCTCTCTTGAGAAATACACTGAATTGTTTCAGATAGCCGGGAATACTGTATAGTCCGGGTCGAATCGTCTTTGATTCCTGCGGAGCTTCGCTTTTTGGCTCGCAGTGTTCGAGGTAGTGTTGGTGCCATTCCTCGGGCGATACCTTGCGCTTGGAGGTAAGGTGACCGTATTCATCCACCACCTTGGCCTCCAGCATTTGGAATACCTGTTCTGGGTTTACATTTCCACAAACAGGACATTCACTTTCCTCACAATCAGCGTGATTGATGATGCGCTTGAAATAGGTTACGCTATCAATGGGGTTACCGTTAAACACGGGATACCCACCTTGATCCAAAATCAGAAGCCGGTCAAACATCTTAAATATGTCAGACGACGGCTGGTGAATAACCACAAAAATGAGCTTACCTTTCAGGCTCAATTCTTTGAGGAGGTCCATGATATTTTCGGAGTCTCTGCTCGACAAGCCCGAAGTAGGCTCATCCACAAAAAGCACCATGGGCTCACGAATCAATTCAAGCGCTATGTTCAAACGTTTTCGCTGACCACCACTGATGGTTTTGTCCAAAGGCGAACCTACGCGCAAATGACTGATTTCAGACAACCCCAAATCGCTAAGGGTTTGCTGAACCATGCTGTGAATTTGCTCACTGGAGTGATTCCCAAAACAAAGCTTGGTGTTGTAATAAAGGTTTTGATACACGCTCAACTCTTCAATCAGGAGGTCGTCCTGCGCAATGTAGCCGATGACTCCCTCCAGCTTTTTACGGTCGTTGTGTACATCAATGCCGTTGATGGTCACCTTGCCATTACTGGGCTTGAGGTTTCCGTTCAGAATGTTTAGCAGGGTGGACTTACCGGAACCACTACCTCCCATAATCCCAACCAGCTTGCCGGTTTCTTCACAAAAGTTTAACGGCTGTAGTCCTTGATTTCCAAAAGGGAAGTGATACGTGAGTTCGTGTGCGCAGAGCTTCACCTGCTCAAAATCCGCTCCGCTCAGATAGGCGCTGAGTATATCTGTGTAGTAAATGGAGTGGTGCAGCTTGGGACTTCTGATGCTGGAACCCGAGTTAAGCACGTGAATAAACGAAGGCATCATGTGCTGCCCGTTGAGCATCAGTGGCATTTCTCCGCGATAGCTTACAAAGAATAGGTTCAGACTTTCAATACGAAGCACAACCACCGGGTCTTCGAGTCCTTCGCAGGGTGCTTGCAGGCATTGACTCAGGTCCGGGCGTTCCTTTTGCCACATCATCAAAAAGCCCGGCTCATCCACTGCGTCGAGATTGTCTCGCGTGATGAGCTTCTGAATTTGCTCGTACTCGGTTTTTGCTACGTTGAAGGTTTCAGCTACTGTACTGAGAAATTCGAGTTCCTGCTCACTCACATTGTCGTGGCTATGCACAAACTCGAGTAATCGCAAGAGCACTACGAATTTTTGCTTTTGGGTGAGTTCAGCGTTAATGGCTGTGCAAATCCGAAGAACTTTTACTGAGGCAAGGGATGTTTTTTTACGCACCTTTTGCTGCGATCCCTTGGGCTGGTATTGGTCCACAAAGTCGTCGAACAACTTGAGGTAGCCGTTTACCAGCTTCTGACTCAATTGTTGCTTCAGGAATAGCCGCACAATTTTACGCCCTTCGTCTTCACTGTTATCGTGCTGGGCATCTACCCGCGCGATAATTGCGAAGAGTTGCATGAGGGCTTTGAGTATATTTTCGCTCATTTCAGTGCGTTAGGCAAAATAAAAAAGGCATCGGGCCGAAGCCGGATGCCTTTTCTACGCAAAATTGAGCGTAGGGTTATTTTTCGAAGTTGATCAGCATTACTGCACAGCCTGAATCGAGCTTATTTTGGTCAAGATGGGCTTCAATAATCACTTGCATCGTTGACTCCACTTTGAAATCCCAATAGGGAGCATTGTCGTAGTCGCTATTGGTAAAGAGCAGGTTTCGTTTCTCGTCAAAAACAGAGTAAATAAGGTTGCCACTCTCAAAGCCGCTACATCCCACAAGACGATAGGTAGAACCTCCAAAGAACGTAGCGTTGAATTCTGCCACTTGATCTTCGTAAAGTAAGGCACGGTATAATTGGCCGTCGGAAATAAAACCATCTCCAATGTGCTTGCTGCATACACTTGCTATGGTGTCGCACTGCCCGAAGGCCGCACCAAGGATGAAAGACAGTAAAACGGTAAGAATTAAGTTACGCATGGTGGTTCGGTTTTTAGCTTACAATTGAGTTTCGGATGGATTCTAGCTCCTCTACGATTTGCGCAAACAGCTCATCAGAGATGCTATAGCTAGTTTCGCTTTTGAGATGAGTCATTTTACTGGCGGCATCAACCTCGGGACGCATGTATTCATAAGTTGTTTTGACGCCGTCAAACAAAGCCTGCAAATCTTTGAGGCTGGTTATCAGTGCGGCAACTTCATCAGATCCATGACGCTCCAAAATGGACACAATACCACTCAGTGCGTGCTTTTGCTCCGCAATGCGCTGACGAATCTCACCATTGCCATTGGTTGAGTTCACAGCCATAAACATTCCCTCAACCCAGCCTCCGGCAATGATAAGGGCAGCTGTGAGGTCGCGCTCGTTTTCTTTCAGGTAGCCATCACTATTCCTGAAGAAATGCGACGACAACACCAGTAAAGAATCCTGGTTTCCGAGGTTTTCGCTAAAACGGCGAATCAGCCCCCGATCAATGGCACCTGCAAGGTCGAGGTCATTTGCCAGTTGCTCCAATACAGTCATGCAACTCAGAGCCTCCTGATTTTGATCAAAGATGGCGTAATAGGCGAGGTTAGCACCGTATATCCCCATTGCCAGACTTTTATCGGTAGAACTGATGTAATTCCCTGCGTTGGCTGTTGCGTTGGGCAGGCTCGCATCGTAGTCTGCACCCGATTGCTCAATCAACAGCGCCGTTTGCACCGGACTGGGGATACTAAAGACAGCATCTCCCACACGCAACACCGCTGCTTTGTCCGCATCCGAAACAGTGGTCAGATCATCGTCAGAAGATTTTTGGGAGTCGCTGCTTTCCACACATCCTTGAAGAACGAGTAATGATGCTGCGAAGCATGCGATACTCCATTTCATCCTTATCATGGGTTTTTGTTTTTTAAAGGTTGGGTTCCAATGAGGCACCAAGTACCGAAAAAATCCTGAATTGTCAAAATCAGATAATTGTCGATGAATGAGCTCAAAGTGCCGATGAACTAACATTAGTTTTCGCTGCGAAAAATACCGCTTTTCTGCAATGCCTTGAGCATCGCCAAGAATCCGCCGACGGCCAACGAAAAAGCCAACCAACCGCTGCTGAATTCAGCCAGAACAAATTTCCCCGTTGCGAACAACAATCCGTAAGTCATCAGTATAGACGCCAACCACGCCACAAAAAGATAACGATACACAGACCGGCGAGGTGAGTCGGCCAAATGAAACTCTTTTGGCCACCAGCCGCCCGGCTCAACCTGCCGGTAATACTTACGGAGGGTTTCAGTGGCTGTGGGTTGCGTTGCGAACGTTACAACAATCCAGCAAACAGTGGTGAAAGCCACCGTAAAGAAGAAGCTGTTGGGAAAAACCCAACCCAACAAACCATGCGAAATAGTATAACCCGCGAAGGGTGCAAAGGTGGCGGCAATTTCACTCCAGGCATTAATCCTCCACCAAAACCAGCGCAAAATGAGCACCATTCCCAATCCGGCGCCACACTCAACAATAAACACCCATACTCCTGAGATGGATTCCATCTGAGTGGTTACGGCAAGCCCCAACGCCATGATGACGAGCGTAGTGAGCCTGCTTACCCAAACAAGGTGCGAATCTCCGGCCGTCTTGTTCAGAAATCGTTTATACACATCATTCACGAGATAGCCGGCCCCCCAGTTGAGCTGCGTGCTGATGGTACTTAAATAGGCCGCAAAAAATGCTACCAAAAGCAAACCGCGCAGGCCGTTGGGCAGAAAGTCCCGCATGGCCCACACGTAGCCATTTCGTACTTCCTCCTCAGGCAGTCCGGGATAGAGCACAATGCAGGCCAGTCCCACCAAAATCCACGGCCATGGCCGCAAGCAGTAATGCGCTACCTGAAAAAACAACGTGGCATAGAGCGCATCGCGTTCAGTTCTCGTACTCATCATGCGCTGCGCAATGTAGCCACCACCACCGGGTTCAGCTCCCGGGTACCAACTGCTCCACCACTGCACACCGATGTAGGCCAGAAATGAACCCAGCCCAAGGGTGAGGGTAGTGGCATCGGCTCCGCCGGAACCAATCACAGGGAGAAAACGCAAAGTGTCGTCAGGAAGCTGACTTTTTAACCCTGAAATACCACCAATTTGCTCGCTGTCAATCACAAGCCAAGCCAAAGCTATGGTGCCTCCCATGGCAATCACAAACTGAAACGCATCGGTAACCGCAACGCCTTTCAACCCCGACAAGGCTGCATAGGCGCCTGCTATCAACATGGCAGCGCCGGTGAGCCAGAACACACGCTCCGGAGGCAAATCAAAGAATACCTGCAAAATGGACATCAACGCGAGGTTCACCCAACCGATGATGAGCACGTTCATAAACAAGCCCAGATACACAGCCTTGAACCCTCGCAGCCATCGCGCCGGCGCACCTGCGTAGCGCAATTCAATAAATTCCACTTCGGTGAGTACTCCCGCTTTACGCCACAGGCGGGCAAAGAAAAAGGTGGTAAACATTCCTCCTGCCAGAAAGCACCACCACAGCCAGTTGCCCGCTATGCCGTTGTTTGCAACCAATTCTGTAACTGCCAGAGGTGTGTCGGCGGCAAAGGTTGTGGCAACCATTGAGATACCCGCTATGTACCACGGTAGGTTTCGCCCGCCAAGAAAAAAGCTGCTCAGGTCTTTGCCCGCCTCTTTGCGGTAATACAGAGCAATACCCATCGACAGCGCGAAGAACGAAACAATGATAATCCAGTCGAACAGGTTGAGCACAGCGCGGTGGGTTAGCGAACCGGACAAAGTTGTTCAAAAAAAGCACAGCTTACCTTTGAGCTGTTTCACGAAACGCACGAATTCCTGTTAACTTCGCTCCGCACTTCGTGAATCCCGCAACAGTATGGCTGAAAACACCTTGTTCGTAGATATGGTTTTGCCCCTTTCCGTAGGGCAATTCTATACCTACAGGGTGCCTCGTGAATATGCGCATCTCGTAAAACCCGGTGTGCGTGCGGTGGTGCAGTTCGGTAAGAAAAGAAGGTATGCGGCGCTTGTTCGGAATGTGCACAACAACCCGCCCAAAGGCTATGAGGCCAAGTATATTGATGAGGTGCTGGATGAAATTCCTGTAGTGAATCAGTTGCAGTTTAAGCTGTGGGATTGGGTGAGCGACTATTATATATGTACCCCCGGCGACGTGTTCAACGCAGCCGTGCCAGGTTCTTTGAGGCTCGCTAGCGAAACGCGAATCATACTGAATCACTCCTTTCAGGAAGAGGAGCGATTGGACGACAAAGAGTTTCTGGTTTTTCAGGCGCTGCAAGTAAGCAACCACCTTTCTGTTGCTGATATCGCATCGGTGCTCAATCAAAAAACCGTAGAGCCCATCGTTAAAGCCTTATTGGAGAAAAACGTGGTAATGGTAGAGGAAGAGATCAAGGAAAAGTTCAAGCCCAAAACTACCGACTATGTGCGTCTTCATGATAAACTGCGCACCGAAGAGGAAATTCGTCAGGCCTTTGATGTTTTGAGCAAAGCACCCAAACAGCTCGAACTCCTCATGGGCTACCTCCATCTCAGCAAACACCCCGAGGAGATATCGCTTGTCAAGAAATCCGCCTTGCTCGATTTTGCCAAAACCTCTACCGCCATTCTCAACACGCTGGTGCAAAAGGAAATGCTTGAGGTGGTTGCCATTGAAACAGGGCGCTTGAAAGAGTTTACCGGCAAAACAGATGCACCCAAAACACTCAGCGATGAGCAGCGAGAGTGCTTTCAGTCGGTTCAAAAGGTTTTTGGCGAAAAGGATGTTTGTCTGCTCAACGGCGTTACCGGAAGCGGAAAAACCGAGGTGTACATTGCCTTGATAGAACAATACATGGCGCAGGGGAAACAGGTTTTATACTTGCTGCCCGAAATTGCACTCACGGCCCAGATTATTCAGCGCTTACAAAAGCATTTTGGCGATTCGGTGGCGGTGTATCACTCGCGTTTCAACCAACAGGAGCGTGCCGAAATATGGCGTGAACTTCAGTGCGATACGGATCGCTTCAAGCTGATTCTGGGTGCGCGCTCGGCTTTGTGGCTGCCATTTACACGCCTGGGTTTGGTGGTTGTAGATGAAGAACACGATTCATCTTACAAGCAATTCAATCCTTCGCCGCGTTACCACGCACGCGACACGGCCATTGTTCTCGCTCGCTTGCACAAGGCCAAGGTGCTGCTCGGTTCTGCCACGCCATCGCTTGAGAGTTACGCCAACGCACAAAACGGCAAGTATGGTTATGTAGAGTTGCTTACGCGCTTCGGCGGAATTAAAATGCCTGAAATTCTGGTGGCCGACTTGAAGAAAGAAGCCAAAGACCGCACGCTGAAATCGCATTTCAGTTCATTTCTGCTTTCAGAGATGGAAACGGTGCTGAAGGAAAAACAACAGATTATTCTCTTTCAGAATCGCAGGGGGTATTCTTCGTTGTGGGACTGCGATTCGTGCGGATGGACCCCCGATTGCGAACAATGCGATGTAAGCCTGACCTACCACAAGCACATTCACATGTTGGTTTGTCACTATTGCGGAAACCGCTACAAGCCACCCACTGAATGTCCGCGTTGCTCCAGTACCAAGTTATCCATGCATGGCTTTGGTACCGAAAAAATAGAAGACATCCTGCCCGATTTCTTGCCGGATGTTCGAATCGGTCGGCTCGATCACGATACCACACGTTCCAAAAATGCACACCACGAAATCATCAGTCGGTTCGAATCCGGCGAGATTGACGTGCTGGTAGGTACACAAATGGTTACCAAAGGATTGGATTTTGACCACGTGGGTTTGGTGGGAGTAATGAACGCCGACCAAATGCTGAACTTTCCTGACTTTCGATCTTTTGAGCGTTCCTTTCAATTGCTGATGCAGGTGGCAGGTAGGGCCGGACGGAAAGGCAAACGCGGTAAAGTGATTATCCAAACCTGGCAACCTTACCATTGGATTGTGCAGAAAGTCATTGAAAACGATTTTGAAGGTATGGCCCGGCAGGAACTGAGCGACCGCCGGCAATTCAAATACCCACCGTATTACAGGATGGTCACATTTGTGCTCCGTCACCGCGACCGAAACATACTGGATGCGCGTTGTGAGCGATTTTCGAATATGATGAAGTTGCAGTTTTCAGATGCCGTGCTTGGGCCCGAATATCTTCCGGTGCCACGCGTAAGAAACCGATACCAAAAGCAGCTTATCCTGAAGCTCGACAAGAAATACGCGTTCAGAGCAGCTAGAGAGCGTATTCGTGGAGTGATTGATGATTTCTATCGGGACAAGCTCAATCGCTCCGTTCAGATAGCGGTTGATGTGGATCCTTTCTAACGCGTCCAACTTATTCGGTTATCTTTGATTTTGGAATTTCTTCAAACGAGGTTCCGCGCAGAGAGTATCAGCTATGTTGAGAAAAAATGTGTTCGGGCATTATCTCGCGCTACGCAGAATGTTGATGGCGTTAATCGGTGTGTTCACCTATCCGATGTACAACGTCTTCAACAAAACGCAGGTAAACGGTCTTGATGTTCTGGACGATTTACCCGAAAGCGGGGTACTTTTCGTATCCAACCACCAGACCTATTTTTCCGATGTTATCCTCATGTACCATGCCTTTGCAGCCCGAAGAATGGGCAAGCGTCAATTGGGCTTTCCGTGGTATCTCATTCGCCCTCGGCTCAATACTTATTATATTGCTGCCCAGGAAACCATGCGCTCCGGACTTATTCCCAGAATATTTGCGTACACAGGAGCCATTCAGATAAAGCGCACATGGCGAGAGGCCGGTCAAACCATCGAGCGACCTGTAGATCCTGAGGATGTGAAAAAGATTAACATGGCACTGGGCTCGGGCTGGGTCATTACTTTTCCGCAGGGAACCACCACGCCTTTTGAAAAGGGCAGAAAAGGTACCGCGCATCTGATCAAGCAAACCCAACCCATCGTGGTGCCGGTTACGGTAAAGGGTTTGCGTCGCGCTTTCGACAAAAAAGGCCTGCGTCTTAAAAAAACGCGAATGAAACTATCGCTCACGTTTAAGAGTCCCATTCAAATTGACTTTGAGGCGGATGCTGATGACATTCTCAGGGATATTATGGACGCCATTGAGCAAAGTGAGCAATTCAATAAGGTTCCACCCTTGCGCGAAGATTATCCATCTGAGACGAAGTAGCAGCGGAGCTGCGCCAATTCGCCAAAAGCTTTGTTACCTTCGTGGCCCGTCTTTTGAAGTATAAACCCAAAAAAAAGAAGAATGAAATTGAAGCTATTTGCATCGTTGTGCCTGGTTTTTCTTTCCGTCCAAATGGCTACGGCTCAGGAACGTCGCACGGAGTTAAAGTCTGATGTTGTACTCAGTAAGTCTGATGCAACCAAGGAGGTGGTTTACCCCAAAATTACAGTGAATGAGAACCGTTGTCGGTTTGACCGGCTATTACTTGGTACGGACGAAAACGGCAGACACCAGCTCACTTTTCATTTCGGGAATATCTGTGACGGAAATAGGAGCGTAGCACTTTCGTTCAACTCATTGCAGGAGGCTGTAATGGTAAAAGACCTCGTAATGAACAATACAGACTACGATATCTTCAATCTCAAGGTAGATAAAGTGGTGCCCCCCCGGTATGAATTTGTGTACGTGAAACAGCGTTAAGCGGGTTGTTCATTGGGGCCGATGAGTACGCCTCATAGGTAATGGAAATTAAAACAGAAAGGTAGCCCCGGCGGCTGCCTTTTTTTTGTTAGTTTTATGGCATTAACCAAACCAACACCGTCATGAAAAAGATACTGATGAGCTTTGCCTCGTTATTGCTCATTGCGAATGCGGGGGCACAGATAGATTGCGACATTGTTAATATACAAGGAGCTTTTGCGGCGGGGTATCTGGAATGGAATCTGGGAGAATCAGGTGTGTATACCTTCATTGACCCGGCCGGTGATTACCCGATTGGTCAGGGCTGCCAGGCAACGTACCCCTACTTAATTGAGAATGTTGAATTTGATCTGGCTTCCGGCACAGCCTTTGGTTTGGGTTCAGGCATTGGAACTTTTGAATATCAAATTAACATTTACGCCGTGGATGGTAACGCCTGCAACAATCCCGGTGTCTATTTAGGAGGTAGTGGGATTATCTCGGTGGAGCTTAATGGAGCCTTTCTTACCCCTCAAAATGTGAGTGTAAACGTTGCTGTATATGATGCCTTTTTCATCAGCTACGAGCCCATCTCATGGACAGGTTCTGAAGTTGAGGTGCCCACCATTTTGTGGGATGGACTTCCTCTTCCTGAATGTGTTCAATTTTTCACAGAAGACGGAGGAGATACTTTCGAGGATTTCACAGAGGCTTTAGGCGGAGAAGGAACTGGTTGGGTTGACTTTAATATCTTCGGTTCTTCGGAAACTGGTTCAGGATGCACCGTTGGAAACCTGAGTAATGCTGCTCCTGAAGAATTGTGTCCGGGTGAGACAACCGTTTTGAGTACTAATGGTTCAGCTGTTGTGCCTCCCGGTGGCGACATAGGAATTATTATTACTCCCGGTTTTGATGGAGAAGGAGGTTTGGGAGAAGAGTTCATTGTTCCATCTGTAACACTTCCTTATAACGTGGAAGATGGATTGAATGGATATTTGGCAGCTAATAGTTTGCCAACTCTGTCCGGAACTTGGGAGTTTGGCATAGCTGTATACTCCAATCAGTCTGATCCGGAAGGGAGCATTTGTAGTCTATCGAACACCAAAACCATCATTTTTCTTGATTCGCTGGCATCAGTGTGCGAAGAAATAGTAGAGCCGGATGGCCCTTGTCTAATATGGGTCGAACCAACTCCATCATCAGGTTGGACAGACTTTAACACCGATTTTGGAGGTGCTCCCTGCGATGACGGTAGCGGTTGTCCTTTGCACGAGATTGCTGTTTTCGAAATATGGCAGAGTGAGGCCTACGGGATCTCAAACTTTCAAGCGGGTGGTATTTATACATTCAGTCACTGCAATGGCCCGGGAGCAGGTAGTTGGATTCCTGAATATACCATCATCGCTCCAAGTGGAGCCATAGATGCATATGGCGAAGGAAACGGAGATGGATGCTCCATAACGTGGACGGCCTCTGAGTCGGGAACATATTTGGTAGTAATCAATGAAGCCGGTGCTTGTGGTGAGGAAGGAAATATTGATAACGGATTCCCGGCAATCACTTGCGAAGGCACTCCAGAGTGCGAACCCATTTACGATGATTGTATTGATGATATACCTTACGATATTGAGGATGTTTGTGTTCAGGCGACCATTGCGGCCGACCCCTTTTGTTGTGAAACGGAATGGGATGAGTGGTGCGATGAAGCATATCAACTTTGTGTGGGAGTTGATTGTGATGCCATTATTCCGTACGAGAATAATGATGAATGTGTACAGTACGTTACAGCACTTGACCCTTCCTGCTGCGAAACCGAGTGGAATGCGCAGTGCGAGGACGCATATCAGGCTTGTTTGAGCATTGGCTGTTTGACTTGGGTTAGTCCAACTCCAACATCAGGTTGGACAGACTTCAACACCAATTTTGGAGGTGCTCCCTGCGATGACGGTAGCGGCTGTCCTTTACACGAGATTACTGATTACGAAGTATGGCAAAGTGAGGCATATGAGATATCGAATATTTTGGAAGGGGGAATTT
>SKUL01000210.1 GCA_007129985.1 Flavobacteriales bacterium | reverse complement strand
TGGTGTTGAGGATGGAATTCAGGTGGAAGTGGAGGGCGTCCACGCCTGAAAAAGGTATTGAAAGCAACGATACGCTGAGCGGGGGCAAATACTATTCTGTTTTCGTTGCATTTAAATTATCAACCATCCAAGCAGCCATGTAATCGGCAAACTCTTGAGCGCTCATCTTACTAATGTACTTATGGCGTTCCTTTTCGGGCAATTCGCGAATTTGCTGTGCGGTCATATTATCCGGGCCTAACAATTTCGGGCTTTTCTGATTGTTGGATTTAGTCATTTTCTTATCAGGGATTAAACTTGTTTTGCTCCATTGAATTGGTTCTGGTTGAATGGTTACCATTCATCTCTCCGCTCCCGCGTGAAAAGGCCATTCGACGTAGTCAATCCTTTCGCGTGGGTCATATTTTGATGTCAGGCCCCCCGTCTGGCGCAAGCGTCCGCTTGTGCCATTCTTTTTTTGATCATACTAAACACCAATTCATCCACTTTTCATTTCGTCAAAACGATGTCAAGGTAGCCATTTTCTCGCAAAGCACGTTTATCCCGGTGAGAGTGTTGTGTATTATTTGGCGTGAGATTCCTGCACAAATAACGAGCACAAGCGGACGCTTGCGCTAGGTGATTTCGCTATTTTCGTTAGCAAAGCTTGCGCGAGAGGGGGTTTCCTACCGTAAGTTTTGGCCCAATCAGTTGTCGGAAACTGTGATATTCAGCTTTTCGAGCGCTTCATCAATCGGAATGGCCAGGCCGACGCCCTCTACACCTGTTCCAATCAGTTTAGCATTCACAATTCCAACCACTTCCCCTTTTGAATTAATCAATGGTCCTCCACTGTTTCCCGGGCTAACACTTGCATCCGTTTGGATATATTGATTGGCTTCAATCATCCTGAATCCACTCACTATACCCCTTGATAACGAGCTTGCGAAGCTGACCGAACCTGGAGTACCAACACTATAAACAACATCCCCGGCTGTCAACGACGTTTTTACTTGTAGTGGAACAGGTGTGGTTTCAGCTCCAATAACCTGGACCAAAGCAACGTCAAAAGCCTGATTGCTGCGGTGCACCTGCGCCTTCAGGATTACACCCTTGCTTACCATGACGTCAACTTCCTTTTTTCCACCCAAGACGTGTTCACATGTAATAATAAGTCCGTCCAAAGACACAAAAAACCCGCTACCATGGCCACTACCCGATAAAATAGTCACAGTATTTTCAATTGCATCATTGATGGCTGCACGAGATTCCTGACTTGATTTTACTTCGGCAATTTCAATCGGTTCTTCAGGAGTAAATGCCTCATAATCTATTTTCTTCTTTTTCAGAAGTGTAATCAAATCTGGATCAGACATGAGTTCGTCAATGCCCCGGTGAAGGGCCACATCAATCGCACTCCTAACGTCAACAGGGTAGCTATAATTTGCCGTTGCTCCTGTGTGAAACAAATCAATCACAACTTCACCGCTTTGAGCACCGCCTTCCTTTTTATACACGATGGTTCTGGTTCTTGTATCAAACAACTGCCATTCAATTTTGATTTTGGCTTCGGCAGCAACTATGGTTGATCCTACCAAGTGGCTAAATACAAATACGTCCGAAATTTTGGCCCCCAGCTCATAAACGGGCCTTGAGACTCTGTCATGATAGTCGAATAAATAATCAGCGTTTGACAGATGAAGGCCACTTTTTACAAAGTATCGCTCGCACGTTTTTGACAAGCTGGATTCGTAAAACTGTGTGGTTGCGCGGAACGCATTATTAAACCTGAAAAAACTCCTACAAACGATATCACTAAAATCTCTTTTCTCCCATAGATTGCGAACGGTAACCCCATAAACCTTTACTGAATCCTCAATGTCAATAGCAAGTCCAGCAAAGCGAACAGATGAAAAATCTCTACCGGATTGAGCACCCGCGGAAGCAGCGAAGAGCAGCGTAGTCAAAATAAGCAGTAGTTTAGTATGGTTCATTTCCAACGATGTTGATATTTAGCAGAAAGACAACGCAAAAAAATCGTTGACGAGGTCAAGGTAGTCATTATTTGCCCAACGCAGCATATTCAGCCCATTTCTCTTCCGCTGGCTTACAAGGATATCCTGATTCCCGGGCCGAGTAGAAAGAAGAATTTTTCCTGGCTCAGAAAATAGCCGCCACCTGCGTACAGCGGAAAACTCAACTTGGCATCTTGTCGGGTGGGGTAGAGCGAGCCAATGATCACAATACCCAGATCGCGGTTTTCGGCCTCGGGGTTAAAGTTAAAGGCATTTTGCGCCAAGAAGCCCGCCCCGATTTTGTATGGTTTGGGTTGCATAATGGCGCCTTTCTTGTAAAAGGTAAATTGCGCAATCATGGCCAGCGAAACACCCGTAAGCGTGGGAAAACCAGGCTCCCCGGCCAGCTTGGTTACCAAACCCGCCGGAAAAGACAGGTCAATATCAAAATTCAACGAGCGCTGCTGCACGATGGCCACGCGCTGGGTATAACCCTCACCTCCATAGCGGTCTTTTTTGTGCCGCACGATAATTTCAATCCGCGACCACTCCCGTAAAGTATGCGTTTTGCGCGTAAGCAGACTGTTTACACGGATGGGCTGAAGCTGACAGCTCTGGCCATGGTAGAATGCCTCGCGTGGTGAGGTGTTTCCCGGACAAACCTCTACGTGGTCAACTTTTTGGTATTCAATCAGCTCGTTTTTATTCCCCAGCAGCCTAATTTCCATTTCGATAATCTGCTTACCGTAGAGCATATCGCCCATGTCGATAATATCGGGGTCAAAATCAATCACCACATCCCGCACGGTTTCGCTGTAGAGTATGGTTTGGGTGAGCTTGCTGACTTTTTTGGGACCCTCACCATAATCTACGGTCACAAAGTCTAAAGGTCGCGGCCGCTGAAATTCTACCACCTGAAGGGTGGGGCCCATTTTACGGTCGCCGGCAAAAATTTCAACGGTTTTGCGCTTGATGTCCACCGGAACGCGCAACCGGTAATTGGCCGTGTGATCGGTTCGGGTAATGGTGTCATTTGCGACCACTTCGAGGTCCTCAAAATAGAACCTCGATTCGCGCAGGCCTTCGCCTTCTATTCGTATGTCAATGGTCTCACCCGGCCGGATATTCCGGCTTTCAGACCAGTCGCTGCCTTCACGTAAAATGGAGATTCGGTGCATGGAAGGCTCCGGGTAGATATCCACGTTGGTGATGAACTGTGGATTGTCGCCATCTTTGATGTAGAGGTAACCATCTTCCATGCGGTGGTTAGCGTACGGGCGCAAAATGCACAATACGCGGTCGTTACTGAGAAGCCTTTGGGTGTAGAGTTCAGCCACCAGTGGACTGCCGCGCTCCTCACTGGCCTCAAGCCTGTAGGTTTTGTTGATCTGAAGCTGCCGATGGTGATCTATTTGTACTTCAACGCCTTCGTGATGGTCCCGCTTACGCACCACCAATTTTTTGTCCATACGTAGAAAAGCCAATCGCGAACCCCGCGCCATGAGGTTTAAATCAATGGGGGGCAAGCTGTGCCGGATGGAATTGTCGGCTCCCAGAAACGGGCGTTTGGTTTCCAGGTTGAGCTGCAAAAGATGTTCTCCGGGTCTGGAAGGAATAACAGAGAGAAACGGCTTTCCGTCGTGTTCCACGAGGCGGTACTCCAGACTGCCTTGCATTCGCCAAACGCCGTCCAGTTGAAGGTTTCGCGGGTGATTGGTCACAATTTCCAGTCGTTTTTCTTCACCCACATACAATTCTTCCTGTCCCGGGTAAATGTTTACGCGCGTTTCGGTAAAAGGAAAGAGGTTGATCACGCGGTGTTGCACGTCCTGTTCACGGGTAAGAATCACGGTAACGGCCAGAAAATCGCTGGATGAGATGGACTTGAATCGTAATCTTGTTCGGTAATAACCATCCACATAGGTCAATGGGTCGAGTTGATCAATGTCAGATGCCGGCATAAGTTCCGCATGTACGTCGTCAGGCAAGGGGTTGCCATCGGTAACCAGCCGGAACTCCGCCACGGTTTCGTCAGACGAATAGCGGAAACTCAAATGGGGTTCTCCCCGAAAGGTGAGTCTGTTTTCACGCAATGAAAAAGAGGTGGTATCCACCATCAGTGTTACATCCTGAAAAGGACTAATACCTCGCTGCCAGTTGGGTTGCGCGTGGATATACCCGGCAGAAGCAAGGAGAAAAGCAAAAAATAATACGAGTGAAAAGTGGCGGTGCGGCATCTTCATAACTGTTCGAATCCTGCATCAAAAATAGGGTATTGAACTGACAAGGCATCCTGATTCACTTTGCACGCCCACCTGATTTCACACATTTTTTGGGGTACGTAAATAGGTTACGAACCGGGGGTAGAGCTTTGTCATCAAATTAAACGTTATGAAAGATCTCGGAGAAGTGCTAATCGGACGTAAGAACCACGTATTAAGCCGTGTGTTTGTCCACAGAATCATTGTAAAGCCCTCACTGGAAGATGTGATTATGCAGTGCGTGGTGATACACAAGGGCACGCAGTATAAAGCCGTGCTCGCCTTAGACTATGCCGTATTTAACGAGCTGCTGAGCCGAACTCCCGACCGGGAGCTCAAAATGGAAATTGCCTTTTTGATGGGTGAAG
>SKUL01000046.1 GCA_007129985.1 Flavobacteriales bacterium | reverse complement strand
GCATTCTGTGCCACAGAAGCCTTCGATAATGCTCTAAACGGAGGAGCCTGTTCTGGAATTTCAGATTGCCCCACAGGAAATGACGGTGGCCCTGTAACTGCCGGGGATTGCGTAAACGCCATCAATGTTTGTACGGATTTGAACTTTGCTGTAGATCCCAATGGATTTGGAAACATCAACGAGATATGCAACTGCTGTACTTCTAACCCCTGCACCAATCCCGCAAGCACAAACTCCGGTTGCTTGCTTGCCGGTGAGCTCAACAGCACCTGGATGGTAATCAATATCCAAACCGGTGGAGTTTTGGAGTTTTCATTTGGCAACCAAATCGGCAACAATTGCTACGACTGGATTATGTGGCCCTATGATGGTAATGCATGCAACCAGATTTTAAACAACTCCCTCCCACCTGTTCGCTGCAATTGGAATTTCCCGTGCGACTCTTACACAGGTGTGGGCTCACCCCCGCCTCCGGGTGGGAATGCCGGAAATTTTGAACCCAGCTTGAACGTAAATGCGGGCGACCAGTTTGTGGTGTGCTTCTCCAACTATAGTTCCGCAATCACCTCTGTTCCACTTCAATTTGGCGGCACTGCCGAAGTTAGCTGCACACCCCTGCCCGTTGAACTCATTAACTTTAATGGAAAGGCCCAAAACAACGACGTTCTTCTGCGCTGGGAAACGGCTACGGAGATTAACAACGATGTGTACACGCTCAAAACCAGCATCGACGGAATTCATTTCTCCAACATTGCCGAGGTAAAAGGTGCCGGAAATTCCACTACCCCTTCGGCATACAGCCATCTGCACATCAACCCGCCTTCCGGTTGGAATTATTACAGGCTTTTTCAACGTGATTATAACGGAAACGACAAATTAATCGGCGAGGCTGCAGTTGAGTTCAAATCTGAGCCATGGCATGTTTTCCCCAATCCCTCCGCCGGGCAATGGTATGTAGAACATCCCGGTGCATCAGAAAACTTGCTGTATCGAATGGTTAATCTGCACGGAGCTGAAGTTCCTGTTGTGGTTGAATCACAAGGGGGGTTGCTTGGTATTCGCATGCGTCAACCCATGCCCGGAACCTATTTCCTGTTGGTTGAAGATAGCCGCGGAAACCTGATGCAGCGTTTGAAGCTGATTGCATTGTAACTTTGTTGCATGAGTCAATCCAACCACGAATACTGGATGCGTCAAGCGGTTGAGCTCGCACGCACGGGCATGACAACCAATGCCGGCGGACCTTTTGGAGCCATTGTGGTAAAAGATGAAAAAGTGGTAGGCCGAGGACATAATTCGGTAACATCTACCAATGACCCCACTTCACATGCCGAAGTAGTAGCCATTCGTGAAGCCTGCCGGAATCTGGGAACTTTTCAACTGGATGGATGCGTACTCTACACTTCATGCGAACCCTGCCCCATGTGCCTGGGTGCCATTTATTGGGCCCGACCTGAAAAAGTGTATTATGCCTGTTCAAGGCTGGATGCCGCCGAGGCAGGTTTTGACGACGAGTTGATTTACCGCGAAATCAACATGGAACCCGCTGAAAGAAGAATTCCCTTTGAACAATGTGGATCCCACGAAGCTCAGGAAGTTTTTAGAGAGTGGATAAGCAAGTCGGATAAAACGCCCTATTAACAGCAAGGTGATGAAGTTCATGCGCATACTGCTTGTATCGTCGTTGGCTTTTTTGTGCAGTGGATGTTGGCAGGTTGTTGTAGTTCGAATTGCCTCAGATTTGTTTTTTAGCGATCATGTTCAGCGTGAATACTCCGAGGATGGTCAGGTATTACGAGCTGAGATAGCTTGTAAACCACTCGAGGAATACTGCTATCGGCAGGTTTATCACGACAATGGCAATGTACATAAACAAGGCCCCTGGTCAGAATATGGATGGGAAGGGAGAGTACAAGAATATGACGAAGACGAATTTCTTGTCAAAAGCTTATCCTACTACAAATCGAAGTTGAATGGCACGTGCATGTATTTCCACCCCAACGGAAGGGTTGAATGCGAATTCAATTGTGAGGACGACCTTCTACACGGCTCCTATTACTGCATGGACGAAGAGGGAAATGTTCTCTGGCGCGCCAACTACCATCGCGGAGCACTACACGGCCCTTATTTTGAGTTAGATTACATGCGCGTGATGCATGAAGCATGGTACCAGTATGATAGTCTTTTGTACTTTGTCGAATACAACAAAGACGGAGAGGTCGTTGACTGGCAGGGGCCCGATGATTGGCGGACATTGCTCGAAGAGTTTTAAAATGGTGAAGGCCCCTGCTTTTGGCAGAGGCCTTCAGATAGCAAACCTGTAAGCCGGGTTCTGTATCTCCAAAGGAGACCTTCATCATTTATCTAAGCGACCTACCCTCCCGGATCGGACGAGCAGCCCTCAATCCCGGGTTTACATGGTCTTACAGCCCTCAAGGTTTACCCTCCCGGCAGGTTACCCCACCGCGACGTGAGCTCTTACCTCGCGTTTTCACCCTTACCCCGAAGCATTTCAGGGCGGTATAGTTTCTGTGGCACTTTCTGTTACCGGATTGTTACCTCACCGGCACCCCCGTTTTCACAGGGTAAGGCGCTCTGTGCTGCCCGGACTTTCCTCCCCCAAAAATATTGAAGGCGATGAAGCGGTTTGCACTGCAAAGGTACGCAATAAATCAGCGATGGTGAATTTTTACCTCGGTAGCTCCCTCATAACCATAGGTGTGAAACGGAGCATCGTAAAATGAACACTGCGGATAAAACTCCAAAGCCTTTCTGATTTCGTTTTTCAGCACCCCCTGCCCTTTTCCGTGGATAAAAACCACCTTGTCTCGCCGGTCGCGAATAGCAGTTTCCATCATTCTTTCAAAGTGACGCATCTGAATATCAATAATCTGATAGGCTTCCAGCCCTTTTTCGTCATCCACCAGTTGATGAATGTGCAGGTCAACCTCAAGCACATCCTCCTTTTTGGGTTTCATGGGCTTCAAGTGACGGAATTTACGTTCAAATTCCTCCTCTTTACGGGAGTCTGCCGTGCTCAAAATTCGTTTCTCCACAAATCCATCTACCACATCCTCTCCCATTTTGTAGGCTTTATCCAGTTCCTCCTTGCTACTCACAGCCACAAGTTGATCAAGCGGATACGGAATATCAAAACCGTCTTCGGTTTCAACCATGGCTTCTCCGTCTTCAATGGAACGAATAATTCCACCTCCCACATCATTCAAAAAAGTTACCCTGTCCCCTACTTGAAATTGCGCCATAGCTCATGGATTTTCGGCAAAGGTACATCCACGCCCTTACTTTGGCCGAAAACATCTTCTAACAAACACGATTTCAGACGATATAAATTTTCGTCAAATCCATTTGCGAATTCAGATATTGCATAATTTCGCTTAAAATACCGGATATGGACGCGGGCTCTTTCAGCTCTCCAATGGCAGTTTACCGCATGCTCAGGCTGTGCGTGCCGAATGGTATTTTCAACCTTTCCAACCTTTCTATAATCTATGATTCACCCCAACACCGAACTGCGGTTCATCAGCGATGCCATGGGCTATGGCGTATTCGCTCAAAAACACCTGCCAAAAGGCACTATTACCTGGGTGCAGGACGCGTTTGATCGCGAGTTTTCTGAATACGATCTTCAACAAATGGACGAATTTCATCGGCAACTTGCCGAAACCTATTGCTTCAGAAACGGCCAGGGCAACTACGTGCTTTGCTGGGATCACGGCCGGTTCGTAAACCACAGTTTTCGCTCCAACTGCTTCACCACTCCCTACAACTTTGAAATTGCCATTCGCGACATTGAAGCAGGCGAAGAGCTTACTGATGACTACGGCTATCTGAATATCTCGGCTCCTTTCAGAGCGGCTGATGAAGGCTCTCGGCGCAAAACGGTGTACCCTGACGACATCCTCACTTTTCATGAAGTTTGGGACAAAAAACTGATGAGAGTGATGCCTAACGTAACGAAGGTACCTCAGGTTATGCGACACCTTATTGAAGATTCACTCTGGGATAAAATTGAGCGAATTGCCGCCGGACAGGAAACAATGGATTCCATCCTAAGATGCTATTTTCAGGCAACACCGGAAAATGGAAATGTGCAAAAAGTGAGGCGGTAATTCAATTAAATAACTCTGAAGGCGCAACTGAGGCCATTGGTTCAGCCCTCAATTTTATTACCTTTGTGCACCTTGAAAAATGCTGTAATCGCCATAGGAATTGTTGTGATGGGGGCGTTCTCCCTCCACTCGTGCACAGAGATTTGCGACGCACCGGATGTTGACCGCATCAACGCTATTTTTCTGAAGTTCGACACCTCCGAAGTGGACGGCTTTTCACAGGAAGAGCTTGACTCTCTTTACATGGTGCGCTATTTCAGGGTGGAAGAAGCAGATTTCGACTGGCCCCACGACACGGTATATATTTTCGGTAACTTCTACCAAAGCCCCAGCACCATTCGCCTGAGCAACGACCACCCTTTTACCAACGACTCGTTGTTTTTTCCGCGATACAACTATGCCATCCTCTTTAAGTCAGACACCTTGCTCGAATACCGGATTACCAATATCACGCTCGACAGCAAGTACATAGGTGACTGCGCTTATGAGAACAAGG
>SKUL01000360.1 GCA_007129985.1 Flavobacteriales bacterium | reverse complement strand
TCAATCACCTCCGTGGTATTCACAAAGTAGTTGTGGTACCAATCGAGCACCATGTTTGATTCTTTCTCGGCAATGCGCAGAAAATCATTGGGCTTAGGGTGCTTGAATTTCCACTCGTTGAAGTAGCGCAGTAATACCCTGTCCAGCGTTTCCTGCCCGACGATGTAGCTCAACTGATGCAAATAGACCTGTCCCTTGTTGTAGGCTGCAATGCCGTAGGCGCGGTTGCTTTGGTAGTGGTCGCCGTGCATGGTGAGGGGGTCTTCATCCTCGGTACCCGCAATGGAGAGATAACCCGCATAGGCGCGTTGATGCAACTCACGTGGCTCTTCCTCAATATCAAACAGGTGATTCATGATGATTTCACTGGCGTAGGATGTAAAACCCTCGTCCATCCACGGATACAGAAGCTCATGCGTGGCGAGCACCATCTGATACCAACTGTGCATCACCTCATGTACCGTCACCCCCACCAGGCTCCCAAAACTCCGCCGACCGGTAATCAGCGTTGCCATGGGGTACTCCATGCCGCCATCACCCCCTTGAATCACCGAATACTGCTTGTAAGGGTACTTTCCAAAATGCTTGTTGGCGAATGCAAAGGTCTCCGCGGTGTAGCCGGCAAGGTTGTACCAATTTCGCACCATGGTTGAATCCACGCCTTTAAAAAGGAAATGGAGACGGAGGTCTTCGTCGGTGTCGATGTAAAAGTGATTGTACTCAGGGTCGGCAGCCCACACAAAATCATGTACGTTGGGCGCTACGAAATGCCAGGTGAGTTTGTCTTTTCCGCTGTTGTCAACCTCCACGCCATCTTCCTGATAACCGTATCCAATCTCGTTGGCGTTTTGCAGGTAGCCGGTTGCACCCAGAATGTATCGGGCGTCAATGGTGATTTTCACGTCAAAGTCGCCCCAGATGCCATAAAACTCCCTGCCGATATAGGGATTGGGGTGCCAGCCGTCATGGTCGTAATTGCAAAGCTTGGGGTACCACTGCGCCATAGAAAGGTCTATCCCTTCTCTGCTGTTGCGTCCTGCGCGACGGATAACAGGAGGCACTTGCCCGTGAAAGTCCATTTCGAGCACCGTTTTTGCACCGGGCAGAATGGGTTTTTTCAAGGGCACCTGAAGAATGGTTTCGCGCACGTCGTAGTCGAGCTTTTTACCATCCTGCTTCAAGGTTTTAGGCTCGAGAATGCCGTATTCGTGTGGCTCTAGTTGCCCGATTTTATCATCCACACGGCGGTCGGGGTCGGGCAATTCCTGCGAGCGCACATCCATCATACTCCCCGGCTGAAATGCGTTGAAATAAAGATGGTAAAAAACCTGATGGAGCGTGTCGGGACTGTTGTTGGTGAAGGTGAGGATTTGCTTTCCGGAAAAAGTCCAGTCCTCCACATTCATCTCAACCTCCATTTTGTAATCTACATGCTGCTGCCAGTAAGTGCTTTGTGCTGAAAGCTGTAAGCACGCAAAAAGGAACAAGGAAATGCCCGTTGATTTTAGCATAGGTGATGGATTTTGCAGGTGTGCAAAAATACAAACTCCGCGCCGCCTTGTGGTGTGGCTGTAGTTAAGAGCATTGATAGCTGATTGCATCTTATCAAAGAAACTGTCTTTTTGAATGAGTTGTTTCCCTTGCGCGCTTCGCGCCTTCTTTGCGCCCGACGTATGTCGGGATTGCGGTAAAAAGGCATAACCGCAAAGGCGCAACGGAGACGCAATGGGCGCTAGGCGATTGATATTCAATTTAAAAATTGAATCCGTTTTGATGATACAGTACTTTGGCACCTATAAATCAAAAGGTGACAAGGAAGCATCTTCTGAAAAAAAACTCAAATCGTGGATTACTTGCGTCTTGAAGTCCTGAACCCAAATCATCCCTGAATGGTCTATACGTTGAAGCGGAAGTGCATCACATCGCCGTCTTTCACGATGTATTCCTTGCCTTCCACCCGCATTTTGCCTGCTTCCTTTACCGCGGCTTCTGAGCCGAAGCCAATAAAATCATCGTAGGCAATCACTTCTGCGCGAATAAAGCCTTTCTCGAAGTCGGTATGGATAACTCCCGCAGCTTGAGGTGCAGTAGCTCCTTTCCGAATTGTCCATGCACGTACCTCTTTAACTCCTGCTGTGAAATAGGTTTGAAGGTTGAGGAGCCTGTATGCCGCACGAATCAGCTTGCTTACTCCCGCCTCTTGCAGACCAAGGTCTTCGAGAAACATCTGGCGCTCTTCGTAGGTTTCCAGTCCGGCGATATCCGCTTCAATACCCGCTCCCAGCACAAGTACTTCGGCGTTTTCCTGCTGCACCGCGGCTTTTACGGCTTCTACGTGCTGGTTGCCTTCAACCACTGCCGATTCATCTACGTTGCATACGTACAGAACGGGCTTGGCGGTAAGCAGGTGAAGGTCTTTTACCATGGGTTTTTCAGCGTCTTCGAGCTCAACGACACGTGCCGATTTACCCTGCAACAAGGTTTGTTGAAAACGCTCGAGTAAAGCAGCTTTTTTCTGTGCGTCTTTGTCGCCTGTTTTGGCAGCCCTCTGTACGGTAGTCAGATGTTTTTCAACGGTTTCGAGGTCTTTGAGCTGAAGCTCTGTGTCAATCACTTCCTTGTCGCGAACGGGATTCACAGAGCCATCTACGTGCACCACATTGTCGTCGTCAAAGCATCGCAGCACGTGAATGATGGCATTGGTTTCGCGGATGTTACCCAGAAACTGGTTGCCAAGCCCCTCCCCTTTGCTGGCTCCTTTTACCAGACCCGCGATGTCTACAATTTCAATGGTGGTTGGAACTACGCGCTCGGGTTTTACCAGTTCAGCCAGCTTGTTCAGGCGCTCGTCGGGAACGGTTATCACCCCTACGTTGGGTTCGATGGTGCAAAAGGGAAAGTTGGCCGATTGAGCCTTAGCGTTGGATAAACAGTTAAAAAGGGTTGATTTACCGACGTTGGGCAAACCTACGATTCCGCATTTGAGAGCCATAATTTCTGAATTTGGCGCAAATGTACACTATTTAGTGTCTGTCCATAACGTCCATTCTCTGCGTTGCACTTGAACTGAAAACAGTCGATGACCATAGTCAACTCCTTGCTTTTCTGTCCTTCGTGCGCCTTGACCATGAACTTTATGCACCAGACACTTGGCGACGGTAACAGACTCTTTCCTACTGGTTCCTCAGTGCCTAATTCCGACTTGAAAAATGGCCAGAGAAGTAGTCGCTGTTTTCCACAAACGCTCTTCATAACTCGCTACAGACATCCGCATGGCACAAGGTCAAAGTTCTATTTTTACCACAAACTTATTGAGCCTCAAAAAATGGACAAACTCACTACGCTTCAGGAAACTGCGCAACAAATTCGGCGCGATATTGTACGAATGGTACACGCTGTTAACTCCGGTCACCCGGGTGGCTCGCTGGGCTGCACCGATTATTTTGTGGCCCTCTTTTTTGAGGTGATGAAGCACCGTCCCAAACCCTTTGATATGGACGGCCACGGGCAGGATTTGTTTTTCCTCAGCAACGGACATATTTCGCCTGTGTTTTACAGCACCCTAGCCCGAAGCGGTTACTTTGATGTGAGCGAGCTGGCTACTTTCCGCAAGTTGAATTCGCGTTTGCAGGGCCACCCTGCCACCCACGAGGGTCTGCCGGGAGTGCGCGTAGCATCCGGCTCGCTCGGCCAGGGACTGTCGGTGGCTCTGGGAGCAGCATTGGCAAAGAAACTCAATAAGGACGAGCACCTTATCTACTCGCTGCACGGCGATGGTGAGCTGCAGGAAGGTCAGATTTGGGAGGCCGCCATGTTTGCCGCACACCACAAAATAGACAACATCATTTCCACCGTAGATTTTAATGGCAGACAAATTGATGGTGATGTGGAAGACGTAATGTCGCTGGGCAACCTGAGAGCCAAGTGGGAATCGTTTGGATGGCATGTGATGGAGATGGAGGGCAACGATATTGCCGCTGTTATTTCCGGACTTCGTGAAGCCCAAACCCACACAGGCAAAGGAAAACCGGTGGTAATACTGATGACAACAGAAATGGGGCAAGGCGTTGACTATATGATGGGAAGCCACAAATGGCATGGAGTTGCCCCCAACGACGAACAACTTGACAAAGCCCTTGCGCAACTGCCCGAAACATTGGGCGACTACTAATACCTGATGCACACGCTGCTGCGATATCTGCTACTTAGCTCTGCCATTTTGGGCGCTGTGCAAGCCATTGCGCAGGAAAAACCCCTTACGCGGATCCTCTTTGTGTTCGATGCGTCGAATTCCATGCACGGCCGTTGGGACACCAAAAGCAAAATAGAGGTTGCCCGTAAGTTACTGGGCGAAAGCATGGACGAGCTGAAGGGTGTTGAAAATCTTGAACTTGCTCTTCGGGTTTATGGACATCAAACCCCCATCACACCGGGCAATCAAGACTGCGAAGACACGCGTTTGGAGGTGGCATTTGGCCCGGATAACCACAACCGCATCAAACAAATTGTCAATCAAATCAATCCCAAGGGAACCACACCCATCGCACGTTCATTGGAGAAAGCCGCGAATGATTTTCCCAAGTGCAAGGACTGCCGCAACATCATCATTCTGATTACCGATGGCATTGAAGCCTG